>NZ_FPBY01000279.1 GCF_900116755.1 Clostridium sp. DSM 8431 | reverse complement strand
TGGTATCATAATTTAATTTTACCAAAAAATCGCTGTAAGTTTAATGCCTACAGCGATTTTCTTTTTAGGAGAGTTTTTTTACATCCCCTTTTTATATAATTTATAATTTACCTAGTTAAAAATATAATTTTTAAATATATATCCATTATCTCTAGGGTTTCCATTTATATTATAATAAGTGCTAATATCCTTACTGTTATTATTTACAATGAAAATTACTGATGCCTGAGTATAGCTTTTTTCTTCTTTTTCAAGACATACTTCATTGCTTCTACATATAGACATTACTGAATTTCCATAATACTGATCCTTTAAAAGCTCAATAACTCCATTTATACTACAATCTCTTAAAAGCATATCTTCTGCTCTATTAAGCCTTAAATATGTGCTATGATTTTCTTCAAAAGATACTGCATTTTTTATAAATCTAAAATGATTAGAAGCTACAAAATATCTTGAATGAAATTCTGGAGTATATCGCACAGCTATAATTTCACCATTATAACCTTCAATATAATAGCTTTCATCTTTATCACTAACTATTAATATATTAGGTTCTAAAAATGACTTAAAAAATCCTTTAATATACTCAACTGCTTCTTTTGCAGTTTTATAGCTAGATATAATATTTTCGTAAGCTTCAAAAAGATTATTATTTGAAAACTTACCAGACATAGTATTTTTACTTTTACTAATATAAGGAGTTGATGAAGTAAAGCCTACCCCATAATTATTTATTCCACACCAGGATCCCTTAACTCCTTGTTTTTCAAAAGACATATACCTTATATCATTCTTTTCTTTAATTAAAGGTTCATTAAATAAGATTTCTTCATTTGAATCATACTGCTTAAAAATAATCAAAGTACTTTTTCTATAAACAACTCCAATTGTACACATTAGTAACTCATTCCTTAAAAGTAATCTCAATTCATTATAGATATATAACTATTTTTAGTTACTATTTTTCCATTACTATGTTTTGAATCCAAACTCCACTTCTAACTAATACAAATCCTATAATACATTTTATAAACTCAAGCATTTGGCATATAAAGTATACCATTACTATATTAATTAATGTATATCTAGAAAGTATAAATGCTACTGGAATACTGCATACCCATATAAATACACTATCAAATAAAAAAGTAACTACTGTTTTACCTCCAGAACGAAGAGTAAAATATGAAGCATTAGTAAAAGCTACTAAAGGCATTGAAAAAGCAAGAGCTATAATAAACTTTGATGCTAAACTCTTAACCTCATTTGTAGTATTATATATAGCTGGAAATGCTGGTGCTAGAACAATCATAAATATAGCTACTATACTGCAGCTTACAACTGAAAAAGCAATAAGTTTTCTATCCATATCCCTAGCCTCTTCCATTTTACCTGCTCCTAAAAGCTGACCTATTATAATAGATACTGCACTTCCTAAAGAAATATAAACAACACTAAATAAATTAGAAATAGTACTCGCAATATTAATTGCAGCAACTACTGCTAATCCTCTTAATGAATAACACTGAGTCATTATTGATATACCTGCTCCCCATAAAAGCTCATTACACATAAGAGGAGTCCCCTTTAAGAATATATTTTTCATAAGCACTCTAGAAACCTTCATACTTGAATATATTTTTTCAATAAAGATATATTTCTTCTTATGTTTATGAGTATAAACTACAATTATAATACATTCTACAAATCTAGAAATAACAGTTGCAATAGCAGCACCTCTAGCACCTAATACAGGAAGTCCAAGCTTACCAAAAATAAGTACATAATTAAACATCATATTAACACATACAGCCACAATACCTGCTTTCATTTGAAGAACTGTTTCCCCTGTTTCTCTTAAAGTACTTGAATATACTTGATTAATAACAAAAGGAATAAGTCCTATAACAATTATTGATAAATAACCTTTTCCATGAATTAAAGTTTCAGCTATATTTCCCGAATTACCACCATCATGTAAAAATAAAGATACAAGGTCACTATCAAATCTTTTTAATAGCAAAATAGCTCCTATTCCTATAAGTGTACAAGATATTATCTTAAATCTAAAAGTTTCACGAACCCCTTCATAATCTTTCTTTCCCCAAAATTGTGTTCCAAATATACCAACCCCTGAAACTACACCAAAAATGCATAAATTAAAAACAAAAATAAGCTGATTTACAATTGCAACTCCTGACATCTGTTCAGTTCCAATTTGCCCAACCATAATATTATCTAGAAGGCTAACAAAATTGGTAATACCGTTTTGAATCATAATAGGTACTGCAACTCCTAGTACCATCTTATAAAACTTTTTATCTCCTACGTAATTTCTGATATTCATTCTTCACCTCTTGTAATTTTTTTATAGGAACTATTATAATTTACTTAATAAATAAAAAATAGACCATATTTTAATTAGAGGGCACTGAAAAACTTTAAGTTTTTCTAGTGCGCTATTCCAAAATCAAAAAG
>NZ_FPBY01000154.1 GCF_900116755.1 Clostridium sp. DSM 8431 | reverse complement strand
TCAAGGGCATCTTTCGTATCTTTCAATTCTTTTCTTAATTTTGCATTTTCTTTTGCTTCATCACTTGAATAATTACCTGATCCTCTAGTAGGGACTTCACCATCATTAATATCTGCTTTCTTAACCCAATCCCCAAGAGTAGAAGCAGCTATTCCTAAATTAGTAGCACATCTTTTCATATTCAAATCTTTATGTTCATGATAGTATCTTACTGCATTTTCTTTAAATTCCTTATCATACTGTTTACTCATTTCAATTCCTCCAATTCATCATATCTTTATTATAACTCTTTTTGAGAAATATCCACTTTTAACTTGTACTATTTATATTCTAGCTCCACATTGCAATTATTAGGTAAAGCAAAAGAATTAGCAAAACAATCTAATAAAGATGTTTCCATGGTTTGTATCGGAAAGGAAGATAAAGAATCATTTAAAAAACTATTTAAATTTGGTGCTGATAATATTATCTTTTATGAAAATTATATTCAGGATGAACGTGTTTTTATTGAAATTATATCTAATATGATTAAAGAAAAACAACCAAGTTTATTAATGTTTTTAGATAATCAATTTGCAAAAGTAGTGGCAGCTTCATTATCAAGTAGGTTTGAAAGTGGACTTACTGCTGATTGTATAGATGTAGAACTTGATGAAGATGGTAAATTTATTTTTTCAAGAGCTGCATTAAATGATACAGTTGTGGCAAGAATTAAATGCATTAATAGTAATTTTCAAATGTGTACAATTAAAAAGAATTCTATACCTATTCCAGAAGCTAAATTGGAAAATGTGTGCGGTAAGATAGAAAAATTTGATATAAAGATTGATGATGAGCTAAACAATAGTTCAATTGAAATCATTGAAAGAGTTATTAGAAAAGATGAAAACAAAATTGATTTAAATAGTGCAAAAGTTGTTTTAGCTGTTGGAAGAGGAGTAAAAAGTTTAGAAACTGTATCGCTAATCAAGAAAATAGCAAAAAAATTAAATGCAGAAGTAATTGCTACTAGAGCAGCAGTAGAAGATGGAATAATAGAAAAAGAAAGACAAGTAGGTCAATCTGCAATAAGTATATGCCCTAATATTTATTTTGGTTTTGGTATTTCAGGAGCAAGTCAACATATGGTTGGAATAAAAAATGCTAAGATAATTATTGCGGTTAACTCAGATAAAGAAGCTCCTATTTTCAATTATGCAGATTATGCTATAGTAGACGATTTGAATAATGTTTTGAAGGAACTAGATATTTTAACTAGTAATTTATAGGTTTTGTGAAAAATATATTTAATTTATTTGATTTGATAAAAAAATAAAATGTGGTAAATTATAAAAATAATGGATATTTAGTGGTTTAGGTATTCGTTAAAGTTAATGAGAGGAGAGAAAGAAATGAATAGCGTTATTAGTATTAGAAATTTAAGAAAAAGCTATGGTGAAAAGAAAGCAGTTAACGATATTAATTTTGATGTATAGGAAGGTGAAGTTTTAGGATTATTAGGACCAAATGGTGCTGGTAAAAGCACAACTATCAGCATTTTAGCAAGTGTTTTGAAGGCAGATGGCGGAGAGGTTAAAATCTTAGGACATGATTTAAATAAAGATACAAAACAAATAAAAAAAGAACTTGGGATAGTGCCACAAGATTTAGCAATATACGAAGATATAAGTGCTCTAAAAAATGTAAAATTCTTCGCAAGTTTATATGATATTTCAGGTGAAAAATTACAAGGAAATATTAAAGATGCTTTAGAATCAGTTGCTCTTTATGATAAAAAAGATGATAAGCCAAGAACATTCTCTGGTGGTATGAAGAGAAGATTAAATATTGCTTGTGGTATAGCACATAAGCCAAAAATAATTATTATGGATGAACTAACTGTAGGTATTGATCCTCAGTCAAGAAATCACATATTAGAGTTTATAAAGGTTCTAAAAAAGAAAGGAATAACAGTAATATATTCTACTCACTATATGGAGGAAGTTGAGGCTATTTCTGATAGAATAATAATAATAAATGAAGGTAAGGTTATTGCTGAAGGTACAAAGGAAGAATTAAAAGCAAAAGTTGATGATCAAGTAACATATTCATTTAAAGTAAGTAATTTGGATAATTTATCAGAATCTAAATTTAGAGATGTAAGTGGAATAAAGAAAATAAACAAGATAGAGGATAGGATTGAGGTTACAATCAGTAAATCAAGCGATAATATTAATGATGTTATTAAAGTAATAACATCAAATGGATGTAAGATAGAAAATATGAGCAGAGATGAAGCATCATTAGAAACTGTATTCTTAGATTTAACAGGAAGAAAGCTAAGAGATTAGGAGGTATATATGAATTTCTTAAAAATATTGAAATTTGATTTTATAAATATTCTAAAAACGCCAATGCTGGTAATTATGAATACAATATTTCCTTTAGTGCTTTTTGGTGGATTTGGAGTTGTAACTAAAAGTAAATTTGGTGGTTCATTAATAAGTTCATATGATTTTTATGGTGTTGCAACTATAATTATTTGTGGAGTAATGGTTGCCATGACTGTTACTAATACTTTTATGGCTGAAAATGTTAAATCGGGGAATATTCGTGTAATGTATGCACCAGTATCTAAAGCAGAGATATATTTATCTAAATTAATTTCAAGTTATATTTTTGCTGTAATATTTTATTCATTATCAGCAATCATTGAACAATATGTTTTTGGAAGTAATTTTGGAGGAGAAAATATAGTTTATATTATTATATTAGTTGCTGCTCTTACATTTTTAGGTTGTTCAATAGGAACTTTGGCATGTTGTGTTTTAAAGAGTGAAGAAAAAGCAAATGCTATAACACCTTTATTAGCTGTTTTATTTATATTTTTTGGTGGGATATTTGCACCATTAGGACACTTTGGGAAAGTTATGAAGGCTGCAACTTGTTTATCTCCAGTTAAATGGGTTACTGAATGTTCTTTTATGATTATTTATAATAATGACTTTAGTTTATTTAAATTAACAATTGCAATTCTTTTAATAGCTTCAATAGTTTGTATTGGTTTGTGCCAAATTACATTTAAATTGGAGGATTATGTGTAATGAGTATTAATAGTTTAATAAAAAATAGATTAGAACGTGTTAAAGGGAAAAAAGAAATTATAGTATTAGGTTTAATATTAATGCCTATAGTTATTTTGATTGCGGTTTTATTAGCAGGAAGATTAGAAATGAAAGCTAATATAGCAGTAATAAGTAACAATCCTAATAGTGTTCCTACAGATTCAAAGTTTGCTATTGAAGTAATGGCTGACTCTCCTGGAGTTGCAGATTTAGCACTAGGTAACTATGATTATATTGTAGTACAAGATAAAGATGGAACGTATGAGGCAGAAACTGTAATAAAAAGTGATGAAGATAGACAAATAGTAGAAGATTTTTTTAATAAGGGTACAAGTACTAAACATTATGAAGATGATGAAAAGGTAAGGGAGCTTGGAACTAAGGTTATAGGAATTATAGTAATGTTAGTCTTCATGCAGGCTATTGCATTAACTGTATTCTATCCTGAAGATAGAGCTAGTGGGATTTTGAAAAGGATACTTATGGCTCCGGTAGAAGAAAATAAATATATATTTGCACAAGGTATATTTACTTTTGTTGCACTATATATACCAACATATCTGGCAGTTATAATAACCAAAACAGTATTTGGAGTTAATATTGGATATAGCATTGCAATGATGGGAATACTAATTGGATTAATATCATTTCTTGCAACAGCCTTTGCACTATTTATTTCTTCAGTAGCTAGGCAGAATATTTCATTAATAGGAAGTGCTATTGCTATAGTAACGTCATTATTAGGTGGATGTTTTGGTGCATTCACTACTAAAAATAATATATTCAATTTATTTTGTAACTTAATTCCTCAAACAGCTTATATGAAAATTTTAGAAGGTGTTGAAGCTGGTGGTAAATTACTTCAATATAAAGTAGAACTTACTAATATATGCTTATGGGCTGTGTTGTTGTTGTTTATTGGTATTTATGCTATGAAAAAGAGTATGAAACAAGAAGCTTGTTAATAAAGCAATATTTAGATAATAGCTTTATTTTAAATAATAAAAAGTACCATAGGACTAATAGAGTCTTATGGTACTTTTTATATTTAAATCATTGTGTTAACACCATTAACATTTGCCTGCTCGTTTTCATCCATAGGTATTATTATACATTTCTTACCATCAATTATTTGAGAGGTTATTTGTGATACTTTTTGTGGCTTTACATGAAGAACTACATCAAAATCATCATTATTTGATTCGCTGTTTAAATCTTCTTCATTAATTTCATCAGTAATTTCTTCGTTAACTTCAACAAGATCTTCATCATTATTTGATTCTAATGCTGTGTCCTGATTTAAATCAGCTGCAGCTTCTTTTTGAGTTCTTTCAAGTTTATCTTGTAGGATTTTAACTTGATTTTGAAGGTGTTGTTCTTTTCTTCTTTGCTCGCTGGCAGCAAGGATTTTATTATCTAAAAGATGTTCTACTATAGGAGGTTCATCACCAAATTCTTCTGTATAGCATTTTTCTATTTTATTTGTTACTTCTTCAGAAATACCGCTATCTGTTAAAACATCTAAAATAGTATCATTAGTTAAAGTTAAAGGATCAGCATTTTTGCCTTGCATTGATTCATGTTCATCAATAATTGCATTAAGGTTTTCTTGAATATCCATAATTACTGAATCAGATTTAGACTCATCTCCACCAACTGCATTTTTTATTATATTAGTAAATACTTCTTTTTGTTCTGCTGCAGTTTGTTTAGAAATACATCCAAGAGTTTCTTCCATTATTTCAGGATGAGAGTCCTTTGCATTTTTTGTATAGTACATTACAGAATTAACATCACTACTTCTGTCGATAAAAGCAGGGAATACAAAACCTACACTAGGCATTTCAACTACCCAGTCTCTTACACGAGCACCAATTCTATTATCATCTTCAAAATAGCTTAGTCCTGGTTTTGTTAATGATACAGGGCATATAGCACAAAGAATATATTCATAAACTTCTTCAGACTCATCAAGCTTAGAATTATCACTTGTTTTAGTTATAACATCATAAGCATCATGGAATAAAAGAATTAAATAATTACCTGTATAATCATAGTTATCAATAATAGATTGATAAAATTCTTTAAGAAGATTCTCGTCCTTTAATGCACTTTTTTTAAGTTGCATTAAAGAATATTGTTTTCCACCTTCATTTTCTTCATAAGTAGGAAAATTAAGTTCTAAAAGATTATTTCCTATAGTTCCTGATAAAACTTTTTTTGCTATATCTAGATATTTGAAAAACTCTTCTTCTTCAAGATTTAAAAAAGTTCTACTAAAATCTAAAACAACTCTTTTATCAGCATCAACATAGCAGCCTGACATTCTTGTAAATGAACAAGAATCTTTTTTTAAACGTCTTTTTAATTCTAAAATATCTTTTTTCTTCATAATATTTCAACCTCTCATTCGTGAGTTTTAAGCTATAAAAAATATGGTATAAGTATAAGATTACCACATAATTATTAGTATAATGTCCATCAAAATCCTCTGCAAGTAAATTTATTAGAATTTTGTGTAGTGATTTTATTATTGGAATTCAATGTGAAGAACACTATTGAATTTTAAAAAACTATAAAATAGTGAAAAAATGGTAAAAAATGTGTTATATTAGAAAGGGATTATTTTAAACTATGTTTTTAGAAATATTAAGATTGGGTAAAAATAGTATAAAGTATTAAGGAGGAATTTTTCTCAATGGAATTAATTAATGAAACGATTGGAAGGTATACAACAAGGGAATTTGATAGGTATGGGAGTAATGAGGCTTTATTTTATGTTGAAGATGGAAGAAGATTCACATTTAAAAATTTAAATTTTCAAATAAATATGATTGCAAAAAGCCTAATATCAATAGGAATAAAAAAGGGAGATCATATAGCATTAATATCCTGTAATTCTCCAGAGTGGATTGAAGTTTTTTTAGCTATTGTAAGAATTGGTGCAGTATGTGTATGTATAAATTATAAGTCAACTGAAGATGAAATTGACTATATGTTAAAAAAGTCTAAGTCTACAATTTTAATAGTAAGTGAAAAAGATATGATGGAAAAGGTTGATGTGGATAAATTTACTAGTCTAAAAATAATACTAAAAATGAAAACTTTATACACATTATCCTTTGTTATGTCTCAATTAAAAAGAGTATTAGATGAAGAATTAGAGACATATATTAATGCAGTTGATCCAAGTGATATGGCAGCTATATTATATACTTCAGGTACAACTGGAAATCCAAAGGGAAGTGTTTATAATCATAGAGCATTGTTAAATGGACCACTTTCTTTTGCAAAAAATTATAAATATACAACAGAAGATACTATTTTAGCAGCTCTTCCGCTTAATCATATTCTAGGTGGTTTATACACTGCATTTTTAGGATTATTTACAGGATGTAAAATAGTATTACTAAGAAGTTTTAAAACAAGAGATGTTTTAGAAGAAATTCAAAAAGAAAGATGTACGGGATTTCATGGTGTTCCAACAATGTATCAATATTTACTGAATCAGTATAAGAAATATGATTTAACAAGTTTAAGAGTAGGTATGATTGCAGGTGCAGTATCATCGCCAACTTTAATTAAGGATATTATTGAAAAGTTAGGAATTCATGAATTAAATAATACATTTGGACAAACTGAAACTTTAGGAGTTACTCAGACACCTATAAAAAGTATAGATGATCCTAAAATAAATACAGCAGGAAAGGCTGTAGAACATGTAGAGATTAAGATTTGTGATATAGAAACAGGAGAAGAATTGCCTGCAAACGAAAAAGGTGAATTATATGTAAAGAGTGACTATGCTATGACTGAATACTATGAAGATAAAGAATTTACAAAAAAAACAATAATTGATGGTTGGGTACATACAGGAGATGTAGCATCAATAGATGAAGAAGGATACTTATCTATCAAAGGAAGAATTAAGGATATAATAATAAAGGGTGGAGAAAATATATCTCCTAGTGATATAGAACATTGTTTATTAAAAATGCCTGGCATAGATACAGTGGTAGTAGTAGGGGTTCCAGATTATACGTTAGGAGAAGAGGTATTTGCCTTTGTTAAAACTACTGGTGAATGTGAGATTTTTGAAAAAGATGTATTGGATTATCTATCAGGTAAAATAGCTAAATATAAATTTCCAAGGTATATAGAGTTTGTTAATATCTTTCCTATGACGTCTACAGGGAAAATTAAACGTAATATATTAAAAGAACTAGCAGAACATAAAGTTAAAAATTCAATAATTACAGAAGTAGCAGTAGATTAGGGGTGAGATTTTTATCTCATCATTAATCTTTTTTTAATGCATAGACCAGTTATACAAAAAAATAAAAAATTTTAAAAAGTAATTTTTTAAAAGAGGGTACACTTAATAAACCATTACTATTTTACGAATAATGGACAAGAGTGAGTTTTAAATTATATGTTATATTACTTCGTGTAAATTACTATTTAAATATAATTTTTTATGTACTTCAGGTAATCGTAATTCAAAGGGCTTTTTATCCCTAAGTATTGCAAAAAAGTGGTTAATTAATTTGTGCATTATAGCTCCAATAGCTACTTTTTTAGGCTTTGATTTAATTAACTTATTGTAGTATTCAAGCAAAACAGAATTAGCCGGAACTCCGTTTCGGAAACTTTTAATTGAGGCAAG
>NZ_FPBY01000158.1 GCF_900116755.1 Clostridium sp. DSM 8431 | reverse complement strand
AGATATAACAGACTTAAATACAGCTAATGCAAAGATAGGAATTTTAGAAAACAGCACAGCTTTAATTAATAATTTACTTGCAGGCAACATAACAGCAGACATGACACAAACTATTCATCTTACAGGAAAGAATGTTGTAATTGACGAAGGTATTATAAAAAATGCGATGGTTGAAAGCTTAGATGTAGAAAAGATTAATGCAGGTATAATTTCAACAGATAAGTTTCAAATTAAATCAAATACTGGTGGCATAGAAATTGTAGGAGAAACACAGCAGTGGAGAGATGAAAATGGCAGAGTAAGAATGATTGCAGGAAGGGATTTAAACAATAAATTTACCTTTGGTGTTTTTGATGAAACTGGGCAAGGAACTTTAATTGATTCTACTGGAGTAAAAGAAAAGGCTTTGGCTGATGGCATTATTAAAAATCGTATGATTAATAATAATGAAATTAGTGGTAAAAAGATTAATATAGATAGTCTTATAACTGAGGTGAATTCAAATAATACAAATTCTATAAAATCTACTAAAGTGTTACTTAGTGATGAGGGACAAACTTTAGATATAGGATTTAAAAATGTTAATAGTAGTATAAGTAAGCTACAAGAAAATACTACAGCACTACAGACAGAAGTAAGTGTTCATCAAGGAAAAATCGAAGGACTAATTAAGGAAACAAAAATAGATTCTAATGGAGCAACAGTGAATTTAAAAGATGACTACATATCTTTAAAAGCTACAGTTACAGGAATTAATTCAAGTGTTTCTTCAGTTAAGAGTTCACTAAGTTCTTTAAATAGTAGAGTTACATCTAATACAACAAATATAAGTCAGCTTAATAATAAGATAGCTTTAAAGGTTGAGAGTAGTGATGTTATTAATGCTATTAAGCAAATAAATTTTAATTCACCTAATTATATTAAAAATGGCTGCTTTTTAAATGGTTATGATAATTGGGATGAGACTTTAGAAGAAGATTCAACAAAAAGTATTGTTGATAGTACAAGTGGTTATAAGAAAGCTTTTAAGATAGTTACTAATGCAAATAATCAAAACATAGTTCAAGATACTGAGGTACTGCCAGCTAATACAGTTTATACAGCCAGTACTTATTGTTATATTGAAAAGGGAGTAGCTTCTTTAGTAATCTCTATAAGAAATTCAAGTGGAAAAACTGAGACTTATGAAGTTAAGTCTTCAGGATTAGGATGGCAATGGCTTGAATTAACTTTTACTACTAAAAGTACTAATTCAGTTGGTTTATATTTAGGTAATTATTTTAATGGATCATCAAGCTTTGGAACGTATTACTTTACTGCAGTAAGTATTGTAAAAGGAAAGTACAGAAATGATTGGCAGGAAAGTTCTACTTATGTTAATACAAGCCTTGCAAACTTAAACATTGAGAAAAACAAAATTGTTACAAGAGTAAGTAATGTAGAAACTAAATCAACGAATTTAAATAATACTGTAAGTAGTTTATCTACAAGGGTAAGCACAGCAGAGCAGGCAATAACTCCATCAAGTATAGTTGCTAAAGTTACTTCAGGAATAACAGGGGGAAAGCCTTTAAGTACAACAGCTTGGAAGTTAGAGAAAAACAATTTTAATGTATATAATGGAGCTTTTAATCTTTATAATAGTAAAAATATTAAAGTGTTCTGGGTTGATACAACAGGTAATACTTCTCTTAGGGGAAGTATTTTTAATTATGATAGTAATAATGTTTTAAGAGCATCTTTAACTGATAAGAAACTTCATATATACAATGAAAGTGGAAGTTATATTGGAGGTCTTGGAAGCAATAGTTATGTCAATAACTCTTCAATCAAAGGTTTAACACTAGATCTTGATATGGCAGGAAAGTATATTTCATTTGCAGTTAAAAAATCATCAAGTTCTAATACTTATAATACAGTTTTCGCTTATCATAGAGCAGGCAGTTTTGATAGCGAAGGGTTAAATGGATATGCTAATTTTAATATGCATGGCTATAACATAACTAATTCTGGAAATCTAGTAGAATCCAATTATATAAAAGCTATGAACTGGGTAAGTAATGATGGTGGTGGAGGAACTAATTATATTCAAGTAATAGTGAATAGAACTTCAAATCAATTTGCCAGAGGAATAACAACTTGGGCATCTGATGAAAGGCTTAAGTTTAATATCAAAGATACAAAAGTTAATGCACTTACTGAAATAAGTAAGTTTAAACATAGACAGTTTAACTGGTTAGAGAATGGAAAGCATCAAGATATAGGATATATTGCACAGGAGCTTGAAAGGATAAATCCTGATTATGTTTTTAAAGTTAAACAAGCAAATGGGGATTTTATATATCAAATAAGGCCTGAAATGATTATTCCTGTGTTATCAAAAGCAATACAGGAGCTTAAGGAAGAAAATAATATTTTAAAAGAAAGAATAGATAAGATAAGCAGAGAGTTTTAAAAGCTTCTCTGTTTTTATATTTGAAAGGTAGTGTTTTATGGAGGATTTAATGAGTGCAGCATTACAGCAGGGGTTAGGATATGGACTATTTGTATCTTTACTTTTGTATGTGCTGAAAACAACAGGAAATAGAGAAAAGAGGTATCAGTGTTTATTAGATAATATGACAAATAAGTTTAATATCGTTGAAGATATTAAGGAAGATGTTAAAGAGATAAAAAATAAGATTAATTAAGGAGAGAGGTAAATGGAACAAATAATAAATGGAGTAATGCCAGCAGTAACAGCAGCATTAGTTGGAGTAATAATCGTAATTATTAAAAATGTAGGAGATGCATTAATTAATTTAGCTGAGGTGAAGGCTAAGGAGCTTTCACAAAAGTACAAATTAGATAAGTATTCAGAGCTTATTAATACAGCTAAGGATATATGGAATATTGTTGAGGAGAAGTATAGGATAACTGAGAATGTTGAAGAGTTACTTGAAAGTAAGGCTGATATGTTTGATAGATTACTATTAAAGAAAATACCTACATTAACTCAAGAACAGTTAAATGAAATAAGACAAGCTTTGGCAGGTGAATTTAATAAAGGTAAAAATGCATTGAGTGAAGATGATATTAAGAAAGAAAACATAAATCTTAAAGAGAATAATAAGTCTTTAGAGGATGAAAATAAAAGTCTAAAAGAACAACTAATAAAAGTTCAGGATCTTATTAAGCTTTAATATTAATTTGATATAATAATGTTATATCAAATTAAAGGGAGATAAAGTTAAATGAAATCAGTAGATGTAACATTTCAGGGAATTAAGTGCAAGCTAGAGCATATAACTAAGGGCAGTTATGGATATGATGGCAAAGAAAGATATGAATTATGGACAAACATAAAGTATAGTAAAATTTCAGAGCTTCAATCAAATGGATTTGAAGATTTTGATAGAGGATTATATTACAAAGTAATAGATGAAAATATAGCTAAAGAATTATTAAAAAAATAAATAGATTAAGAAGTTAAGAAGAGAAAAGTAAAATGCCAGTTTACAAGGCATTTTTATTTTTCTCTTTTTTAGATATGAAAGGATGATGTTAAATGAAAATTAATTTAGATATGGGACATGTTTTAAGAGGAGCAGATACAGGAGCAGAAGGATGTGGAAGAAGAGAACAAGATTGTACTAGAGAGATTGGATATAAAGTAAAAGATAAGTTGGAAGCTTTAGGACATAGTGTTTGTGTATGTAGTGTTGATAGTGCATCAACTTTAAATGAAAGTTTAGCAGCAAGAGTTAATAGAGCTAATGCAAATGGAGGAGATCTTTATGTTTCTATTCATTTAAATGCAGGAGGTGGGCATGGTACTGAAGTTTATACATATCAAGGAAGAGAGTTGAGTGTAGCAAGGAATGTATTAAATAATATTTGTAGCTTAGGTTATACAAATAGAGGAATTAAAGGAGCTAATCTTTATGTTATAAATCATACAAGTATGACTGCAATGCTTATTGAATGTTGTTTTATTGATTCTAGTGAGGATATGAATAGATATAATGCTGAGGATATAGCTAATGCTATTGTAAAAGGATTAGTTGGACAAACAAGTAATAATGCAGTTAATGTTAATGCTCAGCAAGGCAATCTTAGTGTGAGTAATGATTGGGTAAGAAGATTGCAGGCAGAATGCAATAGACAAGGGTTTTCTAATCAAGTTGTTGATGGTATTCCTGGACCTAATACTTTGTCAGGGTGTCCAACTTTGAAGTTTGGAGCTAGAGGTAATATTACTAAGTTACTTCAAGAAAGGTTAGTTGAATTAGGTTATGATACTAATGGTGTAGATGGAATTTTTGGAAATGGTACCTTAAAAGCAATCAAGAGGTATCAAATAGATGAAAAGATAGGTAAGGATGGTATAGTAGGAAAAAATACTTGGTTAAAAATATTAACCTAAAAATATAATTTGAGCATTTACTTAAAAAGATAAAAATATATTGTAAATAAGATCACGTAACAGTATTTGATTTTTTGTGTACTTATCATGAAATAAGTTTAAAAAAATAGGATTTTTTGATAAGTACACATAAAAAAGTGATGAGCAATTATTTTTGTATGCATATAGAAGTTGTACATTTACATATTGTAAATTAAGAAGAAAATATCAATGAAATGTAAAATTAAGAAGAAAGTATGATTACACAGATTATTCAGAAATTTAAAAATTCATGAGTATTAAATAAAGAATAATTTGGCAATAATGAATATTGGCAATCATTTCAAAGTAAGAAGTTTTTGTTTATTTGATAAAATATTATAGAAAGATAAATAATTATATATATGTAATGTAAAAAGGTAATTCTTATTGAAATGCGAATGTATGTTTTGTATAATGGAATAAATAGGGAAAGTATACATAAGAGGAAGGTGTTCTTTTTGATTCATAAAATGAAGTTACAAGAAAAAGAGTTTAATAATATTAAATATAATAATAAGGTGATAGAAGTACGTCTTAATGATGAGAAAAGAAAGAAGATAAAGAAAAAAGATGAAATAATATTCTACAAACAACCATTATTGAAAGAAACTATAAGTGTTATTGTAAAAGATGTTTATAGAACAAAAAAATTTTATGATATTTATTCTAAATACAAAAGTGATAAATTTGGATATCCAAATAAAGATACAGAAGATATGTTGAAGATTATATATAGTATATATAGCAGAGAACAAGAAGCTGAAGAGGGAGTTGTAGCAATACAATTTGAAGTGAAGAACCAATAAAATTAAAAAAGATTTTAATATAATACTTGTTTGGGGGAGAATTGTATGGATGTAATTAAAAAGAAACTCTTTAAAGAGATTAATTTAGGAGATAGTTTTTTCGATTCTTTAAAAGAGGATTATCCAGGTTTTGAAAAGTGGTTTTGCAGCAAGGCAAATAAAGAAGCATATGTCTTTGAGGAGGATAACGGAATTCAAGGATTTTTATATTTAAAAGAGGAAACTGGTGAGAATGAAGAAGGTATTACACCTAAGCTACCTGAAGGGAAAATCTTAAAAGTAGGTACTTTTAAGATTAATGCACATGGAACGAAGCTTGGAGAAAGATTTATAAAGATTATTTTAGATGAAATGTTTAAGAGAGATTTAAAAAAATCATATGTAACTATTTTTTCAAAACATAAAGAGCTTATAGAATTACTTGGCAGATATGGATTTGTGCATTATGGAACTAAGAAGAGTGAAGCAGGTTGTGAAAATGTTTATATTAAAGATACTGAAAATATAGTTAATGATATATTTAAAGATTATCCAAGAGTGCATGTAGATGGAGTGAATAAATTTATGCTATCAATATGGCCTAAATTTCATACTAGAATGTTTCCTAATTCTCAACTTAAAACTGAAACTAGTCATGTTGTTGAGGATTTATCATATACAAATAGTATAGAAAAGATATATTTATCTGCTGCTAATTTGAGCAAATATCAGAAAGGTGATATTGTTGTTATTTATAGGACAGCTGAATATGGTAAAAAAGCAGAATATTCAGCTGTTGCAACATCAGTTTGTGTCATAGAAGAAATAAAAAATATATGCGAATTTAGAAGTTATGATGAATTTAAAAAATATTGCATTAAACATAGTGTTTTTTCAGAAAGTGAATTAAATAGTTTTTGGAGAACTAAGAAGTATAAATATATCATTAATATGCTATATAATATTGCATTACCTAAGCGACCAATTAGAAAAAAACTTATTGAAGAAGTCGGACTTAGTAGGGAAGCAAGATGGGTTGCTGTAGATCTAACAGATGATGAGTTTTTTAAAATTTTAGAATTGGGTGAGATTAATGAAAGTTTTATTATCAATTAAACCAGCATATGCTGAGAAGATATTTAAAGGTGAAAAAAAATATGAATATAGAAGAAGTATATTTAAAAAAGATGGTGTTGATACAATAGTAGTATATGTTACTAAACCAGTGGGAAAAGTGATTGGTGAATTTAAAATAGATAATATAATAAAAGGAAACCCAAAAGATATATGGAAGGAAACTAAAAAATATTCAGGGATTAAGAAAAAAGATTATATGGAATATTTCAAAGAGAGAAAGAATGGATTTGCTATATGTATAAAAAATGTTGAAGTATATGAAAATCCATTAAATTTAATAGATTTAACTCCACCAATAAAATCTGCACCACAATCATTTAGGTATATTAAGGAGATGTAAATAATGTATGAGAGTGTAGGGAAAGGAATAATTTTTGTTGGAGGTGTACATGGAGTAGGGAAAACTACACTATGTAGTAAGATAGCTAAAAAGTACAATATTAATTACTATTCATCTAGTAATTTGATTTCCAAGTTAAGTGATGAGAAGCTAAGAAGTGATAAATTGGTTAAGAACATAAATAAAAATCAAGATATACTTATTGAAGCAACCAATAGATATATTACAGATGATAAAAGTTGTTTATTGGATGGTCATTTTTGCCTGATAAATGATAAAAAAAATATTGAAAAAGTCCCAATAAGTACATTTAAAAGACTAAAAATAAAGAAGATTATTATAGTAACAGATAAAGCATTAAACATAGTGAACAGACTATACAAGAGGGATAATAAAAAATATTCAATAGATTTTATTAATAAATTTCAAATTCAAGAAATTGAATATGCTAAATATGTTAGTAAGGTTTTGGATGTTTTATATGAACAGATAAGCTTAGATGATAAAAAAATGGTATGAAGCTGTCAACGATTTGTCAACACTGACAAAGTTTTATAAAAAGATGATAAATGAAATTAAGTGTAAATAAAAATTATGCAATCTTCGAAAAGCAAGTAATATATATGCTTTAGAAAGATTGCATATGTTTTTTAGTGCAAATAAGTTTTTATACCATTTATAAGGGTAACAACCCAATGGTAGGATGCACAGTTGCAGTAGCAGTTGCAGTTGAAGAAGCTATGAACAAATAGTCTATTTTAAAGGCTTTAGAGCGTTTTAAAAGAATAGAAGTTCTTATATAAGGACAGTTCTCATCATATGATAATAGATTAAATTCTATTGATTATGATGGGAGCTGTCTTTTTTTGTTTCTAAAAG
>NZ_FPBY01000116.1 GCF_900116755.1 Clostridium sp. DSM 8431 | reverse complement strand
TCTTCTTATTCTAAGATAAATCATATTGCAATTCCAAGTGGTTGTAGAAGTTTCAAGGAGTATAACATTCAAAAAATAAATAGTCTCCACAGCAATATAAAAAGGTTTATTTCAGTATATAGAGGGGTATCTACCAAGTATTTAGCTAATTATCTAGCACTTTTTAAATTTATATTTTCAAAAATTCAGGAATGTCCTATAAACATAAAAGGAGAACATCCTTATCTAAGTATGAACTTTAAGGGACGTCCACCCATATTTGAATAACTAGTCTACATTATCACTGTATTTAAAAATACAGCCTTCATATATTTCTTTTTTCGCTCCAACATCTATACCTCTAGTTGGTTCATCAATTATAAGAACATCTGGAGATAGCATAAGCCATTTTGCTAAAATAACCTTTTGTTGATTTCCTCCACTAAGTTTTCCTATTTGCTGATTTCTACTAGGTGTCTTTATATTTATCTTCTTAATATAATAATCAACCTCTTCATATGCTTCTTTTTTATCAATACGTTTTACAACGTTTTTATACTTTCTAAGATTACTTAAAATCATATTTTCTGCTACCGATAGACCAAGAACACAACCTTCTTTTTTTCTATCCTCTGATAAATAACATACTTTATTATTTATAGCGTCTTGTATATTTTTAAAATTTACTTCTTTACCTCTTAATTTAATTGTTCCTGAAGTTTTTTTATATTCTCCAAATATAGTTTTCGCAAGCTCTGTTCTTCCAGAACCCATAAGTCCAGCAATTCCAAGTATTTCTCCTTCTCTTACATTAAAGGAAGCATTTTTTACTCCTTCATTTGAACTTAAATTTGAAACTTCAAGAATGTTATTGCCTTTTTTAGTTTCTTTATAAGGGTACTGATCTTCTATGCTTCTACCAACCATCATGGCAACTAACTTATCATTATCTATATCCTTTATTAATGCATTACCAGCATATTTACCATCTCTAAGTACTTCAACTCTATCACAGATTGCAAAAATTTCTTCCATTCTATGAGATATGTATATTATTGCAATTCCTTTTTCCTTTAAACTATTTATTACCTTAAATAAGTTTTTAGTCTCTACTTCTGTTAATGCTGTAGTAGGCTCATCCATTATTATGATTGCAGCATTTTTAGTTAATGCCTTTGCTATTTCAACCATCTGTTTTTCACCTACATTTAGCTCTCCAACTAATTTATTAGGATCAATATTACATCCTATCTGCTCTAAGAATAACTTACTTCTCTCAACTAATAATTTTTTATTAATTCTTCTTGTTTTACTATCATATTTTTCATTTCCTAAGAATATATTTTCAGCTACAGTAAGATTATTAATCACACTCATTTCTTGATGAATTATAGTTACTCCAAGTTCTTCAGCTTCTTTAATATTTGAAATATCAGTTTCTTGTCCTTGAATAAATATTTTTCCTTCATCCTTTTTATATACTCCACTTAGAACCTTCATAAGAGTAGATTTTCCAGCACCATTTTCCCCCATAAGTGCTGTTACTTCTCCACCATAAGCAGTTATATGTACGTTATCTAATGCTTTTACACCTGGAAATATCTTAGATACCCCTTCCATTTTAAGCATTGGTGTCTTTGTACTCATAAGCCTTCCTCCTCTGCAATTAAAATACAACTCCTGATTTTAAAATTATATTTGCATAAGCTTTTTGTTCCCCTGTTCTAATTACTGCCTTACAGGACTTTAATTTTTCTTTAAATTCTTCATGAGAGATAAAAGTTATCTTAACATCTCCAACAATTGATTTAATTTCTTCTAATAAATCATTATTGAATTCTATAATTTCACTCGCTAGTATAACCTCTTCTATTTGAAGTTCAAGAAGAGTTGCTTTTAATGTATCTATAAAGCCTGGAATTCCTTTTATAAGCGCTAAATCTATCCTTTCTGTTTCAGATGGTATAGGAAGACCTGAATCCCCTATTGCCAACATTTCAGTATGTCCCATATTAGCAATTACACTGCTTATATTACTATTTAATAATGGTGTCTTTTTCATTACTTATTACTCCTCCCCATAAATATCTATTACTTCTTTTAAATAAGGAATAGATGGTTGTGCGCCAGCTCTTTGAACTGCAATTGATGACACTTTATTTCCAAAGCTTACAGATTTAATTAAATTTTCTTTTGTAAGATTATCACACTGAATCTTTGAACTTAATCCTCCAATAAAGCTATCTCCTGCTGCTGTAGTATCTATTGCGTTAACTTTATATGCTGATACAAGCTCACAAGAATCTTCTGTTATAACTGCTGCACCTTTAGAGCCTAAAGTTATTATTGTGTACTTTACTCCTTTTTCTAAGAAAACCTTACCAGCTTTTTGTGCATCTTCTAAAGATTCCACCTTTACTCCTGTAAGAACTTCAGCTTCTGTTTCGTTAGGAATTATTATATCTGTTACTCTTAATAATTCATCATCTATTTCTTTGGCTGGTGCTGGATTTAATATTGTTACTTTTCCAAGTTCCTTAGCTTTCTTAAATGCTTTTATTGTCATATCTTCATTTGTTTCAAATTGAGCTATTAATATATCACTTTTTTCAAGACTACTATAAACTGTTTCAATTTCTTCTTCTTTTAACTTCATATTTGAACCAGGAACTACAATAATTGAATTGTCTCCTTTATCATTTATAGTTATTATAGCCATACCAGTGGCTTCTATATCATCTTCAAAAACAAAACTTGTATCTATATTTTCATCTTCTAATTTCTTCTTAAGATATTTACCATTATCATCTTTTCCTATTTTGGCTATCATAGAGACTTCTGCGCCACTTCTCTTTGCTGCAACTGCTTGATTTGCACCTTTTCCACCAGGTATCTTTTTAAATGATTTTGATAAAATTGTTTCGCCTTCCTTAGGCTGATCTTTAACCCTAAGAACCATGTCCATATTCATACTTCCAAGTATGCATATCTTATTCATCTTCACGCCCTCCATCAAGTTTCAGTTAATTAATTGTTTCAGTAAACCGATTAACTATATAATAAACCACATGTAAACGATAATCAAGAACTTTTTCTAATTTTTTTCTTGCTTTTTTAAATTTAATTTAATCTATTCTATACAAACCATACATATACCTTACTTCTACCTAGATATATTTTTATAAAAATTCATCATAAAGGATATTTTAAAGGGCTTAATATTTACATATGAAATCAAGCCCAGGAAAACTATAATTTCCCTGGACTTAAATAACTGCTATCTAAATATTTTAAAATATTATTTTTTCTTTCTAGTTAAAAGGGCTATAACTCCAGCTACTAATGCTACTGCTGCTACTGCACCTGCAAAAACTATGCTATCTCCAGTTTTAGTAGATGAAGTAATCTTAGAATTCTTATTATTAATACTTACTGAATTGTTGTTTGCAACACTTTCTTCTTTATCTATATTTGTATTATTTTTAGCCGCATTATCTTTTTCACTATTATCTCTAGTATCTACTGCACCATCTGTAACTTCCTTTTCTTCTTCTAATTCTGCTACTGTAAACTTACCTAACTTACTTGCTTCTGTAGTAATTGTTGAAGTAGTATTATCAAATTTACTTTCTAATGCTATCCATTTATTATTTTCTTCATCATAGATATAAACTTTTAATTTTGAAGTATCTTTAGCACTTAATTCATTCTTATCTAGTTTAAATGATATATTTGCTTTTCCTTCACCTAAATCTACTATATCTTCGCCATTATTAACTCCAATTTCAAATACTTTTCCTATTGAGTTTAATGATGATAGTAATTCATTATCTTCATATACTTTTTGAGTATATAAAGCTCCATTTTCACCAAATGAATTAACAATATCTTTTCCAAACTCTACTTTAGTATTTGGTGTAACTATTAATGCACCCTTTTCAGGATCTGTAATATTAACTTTCACATTATCATCTACTAATGATTCAAATACATAATTATCTCCAGCAGGTTTAATATCATTATGTTTTACTTCTCCATCAAAATTAATAGAGTTTTGAGCTAATTTAAATGATTTTTTAACTACATCTGACTTATTGCCTGCTTCATCTTCTGCATAAACCTCTACAGTATAATCTCCTTCAACATCTAAAGCTTCACCATTATATTCTTTACCATTTACTAATACTGTTATCTTTGCATCTTTATCATCAGCTTCTGCTTTTAAATCTACTGGTTCATAGTAAGTTTGTCCATCTATAACCCCTGTTAGTGTTACTACTGGTTTTGTAGTATCAATTTTAACTTCTGCAGTACTATCTCCACTTACATTTCCTGCATAGTCCACAGTTCTTGCATATACTGTTACTGAATCACCAACATTAAATTCACCATCATACTTGACAAAGTTTTCACCATCAGTGCTATATTCTATTCTATCAATCATATCTTCTGCTGTTGATAAATTAACAGTTACAGGCTTATTAGTAACTTTATCTGTGCTTAATTTAATTTCTGGTTTAGTTGGAGCCACCTTATCTAAAACTACTACTAAATCTTGCTTCATTGAGTTATCATTGGCGTCTACTGCTTCAACCTTTATAATATTTTCACCATCAACTAACTTAATATGTTTTTCAAAGTCCTTTTCTATTCCCTGTCCTCTCTTAGATGGATCTTCTTCTCCAGATAATAATTTTTCTCCATTAACATATAAAGCATATCCAAACCAATCTTCCTTAAGAACACCTTTTAAATTAAAGTTTTCATCATTAACATAAATCTTACTATCTCCTCTTTGCTCTGGAGTATCTAGTTTAATTGATGGAGCTTTAGTATCATAGAATATTTTATATGCATAGCTTGTAGTGCTTCCATCTTCACGAATAATTTCTATATTAACTAAGTTTCTACCAACATTAACTTTCTTATCATAGCTAAATGTTAAATCATCATTTATTTTAATTTCTGTTCCATCAATCTTTAATGTACTGTTCTTATTATTAACATGACCCTTAACTGTGTATACCCCATTATTTAAGTTACTTTCATTAAAGTATTCCGCATAAGATAGATTATCAATTGTAACACTTGTTTTTGCAGTACTGTCACCTTTCATTACTAAATATGTTTTAACAGTTTTATTTCCTGATTTATCTTCTGCTGATAGTTGAATTTTATTTAATCCACTTACAAGTTTAACCTCTGCTTCTGCCTTATTATTAGCATCTAAAACAACTTCTTTTTCAGTATCATCTTTATCTGATTTATTTATTACTGAAACCTTACATTCAGTCTTATCTTCAACTTCAACATTAATTTTTAAATCTGAATTTTCAGTTGTATAATAAGGAGCTTTTTCAGTTAAAGTATCTTGCACTTTAAGATCTGGAGCTTTTGTATCTAAAATCACTTTATAAACTGTATCCATAACTGGTTTTCCTGATTTATCTTCAGCATAAACCTTTATTTCATTTTCTCCTTCTTTTAATTCTATAGCTTCTGTAAAATAATTATCTTTTACTTCTACTTCCTTGTCATTTATCTTAAGAACTTTTAGGTTATCTCCTGCTGTTCCCTTTACTAAGAATTTATTATCTACTAAATCACTTAATCCTACCACCATTTCATCTTTCATTCCTGAAAGTGCAATAGTCTTAAGAGAAACTGACTTTTCTTTGCTTTCAGTAGTAGCAATATTTCCTGCATAGTCTGTTACAGCTACCTTTACCTCATTCACTTCTCCATCTTCAAATGGAATATCAGTAGAGTACGTATCTTCAAGCTTATTAACCATACTTGAGTCTACATTAACAGCTTGTCCGTTAACTGCAACTTCAAAAATTGGCATTATACTTGATTCACCTTCATTATCTTTTGCCTCCCAAGATAACTTAAAGTGACTATTTCCATTATTATCTATATATTTTTCTACTCCTTGTATTTTAACTTCTGGAGCTTTAGTATCAATTTTTACTGGTAGTTCTAAAACTTGCTCTTTAGCATTTTCATAGTCTATTTTACTTGTTACTTTTACTGTATATTGACCATCTTCTGTTTTAACATATTTTCCTGTCTTTGCATCATAAATAGTTCCATTCCATGCAGCTGCCCCAAGATATTTTGGCTTAGTACCATCTGATAAAATATTCTTTCTTACATATTCATCATTATACAATTCTCTAACTGTATTTCCGTCTTTATCTAAAACTTCTACCTTTAATTCTCTAGCATTTCTAAGTAAATATAATGCTGGAGTTACATTTTCCTTAATTTTATCTCCATTTGGTGAAAAGGCAACTTTATCTTTATCTACATATAATTGATTATCCTCAGTATATGAACCATAAAGAGATTTTTCATTATCTACTAATCCACTAGTACCAATAATACTTTTTCCATCTTTATAATTAGGTGTATCTATAATACTTTCAGCGCTCCAATCACCATAGAATCCCATGAAAGGTACTGATAATGATGGAACATTTTCATCAGTAGAAGTAAAGTTTAAATATCCTTCAACAAATCTATCTTTTTCTTCTTCAGAATTAATATTTAAAGTAACATTTACTACTTTACTTTCTCCTTTCTTTAAAGTAACTGAATCACTATCAAATCTTGCTACAGAACCATTTAACACTTCTTCATGAATAACTTTTTTATCATCAAGTCTTTCACCATATACCTTTTCATCTTTTAAAGTATATGTTACTTCTTTATCTCCATAATTAGTTAAAGTTAATTGGAATTTTGTGGTATTATCAACTTCCTTTAAAGCAGCTGCACCTTTTCCATCTTTATACTTAATAATAACATTATTGTTTATAGCATTCACAATATTTAAAAGACCTGCTCCTTGTCTTCTTGGAGAATAAGGAATAGCATTTGATTCATCATATTTATCTATCATTGGTTTTGCAGTATTCATTGCAGTATTCTTAACGAATCTAACTAACTCTTCTCCACTTAAATTAGGGAATTTCTTTTTAACAGCTTGAATTATTAAAGCTTCAGAACCTGCTGTATTTGGTGCTGCCATAGATGTACCACTCATAACTTGGTATGAATCGTTATTAGCTAAGGAATAAATATCTCCACCTGGTGCTGTTATTTCAGGCTTAAACTCTAAATCTGAAGTAGCTCCCCATGAAGTATATTGTGACATATCTGCTATATCTGGATTTTCAGAAACCACTACATCTCCAGAGAAAGATAAAGTAAATGTATCATCCCCTTCACTTATAAGGTTTTTAATAGCTTCACCTTGTGAATGTCCCATACTTATTACTGGTTTAGTTATGCCACTAATACTCATTCCTATAGTTACATCTCCACCACTAGTATGGTTATAAATAATAACTCCTTCTGCTCCTTTATTTATTGCTCCATTATATTTTTCTTGGAATGTGTTAATTCCTCTCTCTATTAACGCAACTTTTCCAGTTAAATCTTTATCTTTAAAATCTTCTTCACTTCCAGAGCCACAGTCAACTAAAGTAAATGTACCTGCAAGTTTGCTTAAAGAATCTTTATCTGGAGTACTATACTCTACCTTTTCTTTAACTCCTTTAGTACTTTCATAAGCCATTGCACTAGATGCTAAATTTGTATTTTCCATAGATGCTACTGAAAGACTTGATGAAGCTGTTGATGGAGAACCAATAGTACTTGTATCTTTAATTTCTAATAAATCATTAGGCTGATCCCAGTCACTAAGTTCAGTTGATGTTCCTGAATTACCTGCTGATATAACACAAATAACTCCTGCTTCTGTTGCTCTTTGTACTGCTGCATTTTCCGGATCATCTGGGTTAGTAAAACCAGCTGTTGAACCTAAACTCATATTAATTACATCTGCACCTAATTTTACTGAATCTTCAATGGCAGCTATTATATCATCATCATAAGCTGAACTCATATCAGGATTATTTGTAAATACCTTCATTGCTAAAAGCTGTGCTTCTGGAGCAATTCCTTTTACTGTTTCATAGGTACTTGTACCACTTTCATCACCATTTGCTGCAACAATTCCAGCAACGTGCATACCATGCATGCTTCCATCATCAATAATATTTGTATTTTCATCAGCATAGTTGTATCCATATGGAACTTTGTCAGTAAAATACTGTCCATGTTCAAGTTCTTTTGCTTTACTCTCTGCTTCTGATTTTTTTATCTTAGTATTTTCTTCATTTATTTTTTGTAAATCTTTATGTCTATAATCAATTCCTGTATCAATAATTGATACTACCATTCCTTCTCCTTTATATCCTAAGTCATTCCATGTGCTTTTAGCACCTAAGATATTTTTTGCAGCTTCCATACTTGGTTTATAGGACCTTACTTCTGTAACGCACTTTACCCCATCTATTTTACTTAATGCATCAATATTTTTTCTCTTAGTATTAATAGAAAAACCATTTACTAAATATCCAAAGCTTCTTCTGACACTTGAACCTGTAATTTCTTCTGCCTTAGAAATTATATCTACTTGAGAATCTTTTATATTTTCTTCACTACTTTTTACTGAGTCTGTATAGTCAGCACCATCATTTTCTTCTATTGCTGGTGCATCTTCTAACTGAACAATTACTCTTATTTCTTCCTCTTGATTTAATTCCTTAGTATTATTTTCATCTAAAGAATCACTTTTAAATTTATTTTTCAAATACTTTTGATTATTTTTATCATAATCACTAATTTTACTTTTAAGTAGTTCTTTTAAGTCCTCCTGAGAAATTTGTCCTGCTTTTGTATTTACTGCCCCATTTAATACTATCGAAAAAGACAACGCTACAGCTGTAACCATAGAAATAAATTTTTTATCCCTTCTTTTCATAGATAATATATCCCCCTTTTCATTTTTGTTATTGTTAATTTTACATGTTCTTCTTTAATTTGTAAACATTTATTTTAATTTCCTTTTAATTTTTTTGATTTTTTATATCAAACATTAAATTTTTTTATCTTTTTATCAATTTCCTTAACAAAAAAATACCTGCAGCCTCAATATGACAAAATGTCACAGCTACAGGTATCTTTTAATTTTTCTATTTTAAATTAATCTCTTAAAATATTTAAATCTTCTCCATTTAAAATCTTTTTCATAGTTCTCATAGAGCACATTTTACCACACATTGTACAACTTTCTTCATCATGTGGACTTGATTCTTTTCTATATCTTCTTGCCTTTTCTTCATCTAGAGATTGATTAAATATTTCTTCCCAATCTAAATCTGCTCTTGCTTTACTCATAGCATTATCCCAGTCTCTAGCACCTTTAATTCCCTTAGCTATATCAGCTGCATGAGCAGCTATTTTAGACGCAATTATTCCTTCCTTCATATCATCTAAATTAGGAAGTCTTAAATGTTCTGCTGGAGTTACATAACATAAGAAATCTGCTCCATAAGTAGCTGCAATAGCTCCACCAATAGCAGAAGTTATATGGTCATAACCTGGAGCAATATCAGTAACTAAAGGTCCTAACACATAGAAAGGAGCATTGTGGCATAATTTCTTTTGAAGTTGCATATTTGCCTTTATTTCATTAAGAGCCATGTGGCCTGGTCCTTCAATAATAACTTGAACATTCTTTTCCCAAGCTCTCTTAGTAAGTTCACCTAAAGTTATAAGCTCTTTTATTTGGCTTGCATCAGTTGAATCATTAATTGAACCTGGTCTTAAAGCATCACCTAATGAAACAGTTATATCATATTTAGCACATATATCTAGTAATTCATCAAAATGTTCATAAAATGGATTTTCTTTATTATTAAGTTCCATCCATGCAAATAATAAAGAACCTCCTCTTGAAACAATATGAGTTAATCTCTTATTTCTTTTTACTGTTTCTACAGCTTCTCTATTTAATCCTGCATGAATTGTGATAAAATCTACCCCATCTCTCCCATGCTTATCAACTACATCTAAAAATTCTTTTGCTGTTATATCTCTTAATTCTTTATCATAAAATCCTACTGCATCATATATTGGCACTGTTCCAAGCATTGCTGTAGACATATCAACTATTTTCTTTCTCATTCCTTCTGTCTTTCCATAGTTTGATAAATCCATAATAGCTTCTGCTTTCATATCTAAAGCTGTTTTTACTTTTTCTAATTCCTTTTCACAATTTGGACAATCCTTTGAAATTCCAAGATTTACATTGATTTTTGTTCTAAGGCCTTCCCCAACACCTTCTGGATCTAAATTTTTATGATTTTTATTAGCTGGTATTGCAACTTTTCCTTCTGCTACTAACCCGCTTAAAACTTCTACATCCATATTTTCTTTTTCTGCAACTATTGTCATTTCTCTTGTTATAATGCCTTTTTTAGCTGCATCCATTTGAGTTGTATAATTCATAATTTTCCCCCTAAATTTATCTTATTTTTGAAAACTTAACTTAACAAAATTAAAAAGCTAAGCACTTTATGCCATGCTTTTATCTGAAAGAGATATCTCTACCCCAAAATATAAAATTATAAAAGAACAAAGTGGCTGACGCCACGCTTTTCAGCGCAGGAAGCAGCTTTGTTTTGCCATGCAATTTTTAATGTCTTTACCATCTCAGATAGCTGAAAGTCCCTATTTATCACGTTTTATTTTCTTTAAAATTTCAAACTTTCTCGTATTTGAAATACTAAATAGTGTAGACGAATATTTATATATTTTTCTACTAAACCTAACTAGTGAAAACTTAATATTCTTGAATAGAGAAATTGATGTGATTTTCCTGGGAGCATAATGCATACCCGCTGTATAGACTATCACCTCATTCAATGAAGTTTTACATGTAACTGGTTGGGTTTCCATTTAATAGAATTACCCAAATAACAAACGAGGATGTACTTCATTGAAATAAATGAGATCTCTATTCAAATCAAAGGAGACTTTAACATG
>NZ_FPBY01000138.1 GCF_900116755.1 Clostridium sp. DSM 8431 | reverse complement strand
ACCCTTTTTTAAAAAATATTATTTTTTAAAATTTACTTGACTATTATTAGCTGGTCTTAATAAATATAGATTTATATCATCTAAGTCATGTATACTTTACCGGCTGACTTAGCAACATACAACTTATGTATTAATAAACTTCTTCTTATAAATTAATATTAAAATAATAAGTAAAATTACGCCTAACGCAGAAAACATAAAAACAAATCTTAATCCTATGTAATCTGCTAAAACCCCAGAAACTCCAACTGATAATGACATAAACATCATAACTATAACATCTGATATTCCAAGAACTCTTCCCATTATTTCTTCAGGTATAGCTTTCTGCTTAATTGTCATTGCAGCTACACTTGTTACACACATGGCTATTCCTATTAAAAAGTATGCTACCATTGTAACTGGAAATATTTTTGACATGGAAAATAACGCCATTCCAATACTAAGTAATATACACCCAATAATAATTATATGGATATTGTTAGATTTTTTATTTGATATATGATTTAGAATTATAGTTCCAATAATAAATCCAACACTTAATACAGCTTCTAATATACCAAAAAATTTAACATCTAAGTTTAATACATCTTGTATAAAAATTACTGCTAATGTACTAATTGGTGCTGTAACTATGTTTAAAATAATTGATATTAATAAAACTAATAAAATAATTTTACTTTCAATAATATACTTAAAACCTAATTTTAATTCATTAAAAACTTCCTTAACATTTGAATAGGATATCTTTTTAATTTCACTTTCCTTGTAACATATTTTATAAATACAAAGTGCTGCTAAAAAATAAGATATTGAATCAATAGTAAAAACAATTTTTAAACTTAATACAGATGAAACTATACCACTAAAAACAGGTAAAACTATTCTTAAAACTTCATTAACACTTGTCATTAAGGAATTAGCTCCTAATAAATCGTCTTCTGATACAAGAATAGGTATCATTGAATATTTTGCTGGTGAAAAGAATAAATCTAATGTAGTCATTAAAAAACTTACCCCATAGATATAATAAAGATTTAAACAATTTATATAAACTAAAAATAAAAGTACTCCTATAAAAAAGCCATTTATAATATTTACAATACACATAACTTTCTTCTTATCAAATATGTCTGAAGCTAGTCCAGCAATACCTCCAAATAATACATATGGCAACATTGAAGTTATTACATATCCTCCTATTGATGACGCTGAACCATACTCAGTACTTATATACCATATAATTGCAAAATAATGAAGATTTGAACCTACTAAAGAAATTATTTCACTTAATAAAATCCATCTAAAATTTGCATTTTTTAATAAATTTATAATATTTTTATCTTTTATAATTATCACTCCATTTCAGAATTGACATTTCCAATATATTTAATTTCCTTGTAATTACTTCCCAATCTCTGTATTATCCCCTCAATAACTATACTGTAATATTCACACAACTTACTTTCATGCTTCAAATCAGAAAATTCACCATATGATTCTGTTGTACATCCTCCACAACAAATATATTTCCAAGTGCAATCATTACATTTCTTTATATTTCTTACATTTCTTTTTCTAATATCATTAATAATATCTGATTTATCTACCAAATCAACAAGTGACATACAATCGTTTATATTACCTAAAATAAATTTTTTTTCATCTTTACAACCAAACATATAATCACAAGGTAGTATTCTTCCATCTTCACCAACAGCAATATTTTGACTACCAGCACCACAAGGCGAATTCATACAACTCCAATTCCTTCTAAAAGTTGTTATATTATTAATTATTGGAGCTAAACAAGTCAACTTGATTTTATCGCCATTAAGTTTATTGAATTCAATTGCCTTATCCAAAATTTTTAAGTGATTTTTTGCAAACTCAATTTGATCTGGCTTCTCACAATTTTCTCCTCTACCTTGATTATGGCAAAGCATAAATTTCATTCTATAAATTTTATTACTAACAAAAAAATCAAATATTTCTTCCATTTCATCTGTATTTGTAATAACAGTTGCTGTTTTTACTGTCATATCATATTTCCTTAAAAGTTTAACAGCCCTCATTACTTCATTAAATGATCCTTTTTGATTAGGATAAAATCTATTTCTATCATGTATACTTTTAGGACCATCAAAGCTTAACCCTATATCAATTTTATTTTCTTTTATAAATTTTAATTTTTCATCGTTTAATAATGTCCCATTAGTTTGTAATACAAAACGAATGTTTTTATCATGTATAACCGCTCGTTTATTAGCATATTCTACTGCTTTTTTTATCTTTTTGAATGCTAATAATGGTTCTCCTCCATGAAAATCAATTGTAATATTTTTATTAGGTAAGTTTAAAAATGCATCAATTGTTTTTTTTATTTGTTCTTCTGATATGCTTATACCACTCTCACAATTTGCAAAACAATATTTACACCTTAAGTTACAATCGCTTGTAATATGTATAACTCCCAAAGATGGATATTTTTTTATATATGTATCATAAATACTATAATCAAAGTATTGTTTTCCATTAATAAGAAACATATTTGCCTTATATAATCCAATAAATTCTTTTTCACTTATATTGAATTTTTCTAAAAACTCACTCACTTCAACCTTATCATCAATATCTTGTAAAATATTTATTATTTTTTTAGGAAGTAATGCCCATGATCCTGATTCCTTATCAACAACAATATTTTTTCCATCACGAGAGATTAATCTTAAATTTTTATTTTTTGCAACTACCCCATTCATCATAAATGCCCACTCCCTATTTATAATTCTCTATGACTTATTATTCTTTTAAACCCCATCTTTGCTAATTGTTCTTTTGATATCATATTATTATAATAAAAAACAGTATTCCCCTTTTGAAACACCCTACATGGGAAACTTTTATTTTTATACTCAAGAGCAGTATATTGACAACATTGTTCATTACATGCATAATCATTTCCATTACTATATGTTAATTTATTATTTATGCATAACCTTGTTGTGGTTATATATCCAAATGGATAATGTACTGAATAATTAAACTTACTTTTTTTTAATCTTACTCCGTGCATAGGACAATCAAATTCTATATTTTTTATGTTAAGTTTACTCAAAAGATTCTGACTAACCTTTGTTAATAAATTACTACACTTATATAAATCATATATTTCTTTTGGAAGTGCATCTTCTGCAGTCTTTATTCTTGGATCTCTTTTTATCTTATTTAATAATCTTCCTACTATAACATTAGCCTCAGGATATTTTTCTTTTATAAAATATATAGTACCCCAGTCATTTGCTACTATTTCAAAACCAGGAGATAATATTTCCAAATTATCTATAATTTTTTTAACATTACTCAAGCCCTTATCTGTAAGATAAGGAAAAACTATAGTTAAATATTTATTATTTTTATATGTATAGTCATAAGCATCTTTAAATTTTTTTAAAGATGGTATCTTATTTTCACAAAATTCTTCTCCAAAATATATCCTTCTATAGTTATCAGGAACACTACTAATATCATTAATATTTTTTATAAAAATAGCTTCTTCCATAATTTCCCCTTAATAATAACATCTATCATAACATTTTTTATTGTAAATTTTTAAATACTCTGATTTTACTAATTTAATCAAATCAGATTCATCATTACAAGTTTCAGATATCTTTCTTACTCTATATAAAAATTCAACATCTTTAACTTTCTTTTCAGTAACATACTCTCTACCAACAATTTTTAAAGCATCTACTCCCATTTTTGATAACCTTGCAATTGAACATACTCCACAACTTTGATTAAAGGTTCTTTGACGCCGTCTATACTCTCCTTCAATATCTAACAATAAATCTGATGAATGTCCTTTTTTTAAAAACACCTTCATCTGCTCTACAGCTCCACATCCTCCACCTTCAAAAGATGGATCTTTAATATAATTACCTAACGAATGTTCATATGTACAATAACCATCATCATATTGACAATTAGTATTTAAAACTATTACTTCATACTCAATATTAGAATCTTTTTTTATTAATCCATTTATTTCATCTATTGTCATATGTCTTGGTAAAATTACTCTTGAAGCACCATGTTTTTTGCAAAATTGAACGCCTTCAGCATTATATATAGATGCACAAGTACTTATATGAATATTAATTTTATATTTTTTTTCTTTTATATAACTAACCAATCCCAAATCTGATACAATTACAGCATCAACACCTAATTCACAAAATTTTTTAAGATTATATTCTATATAGTTAAACTCTTCTTCAGTATATATAGGTTCATTTAATGTCACATAAACTTGTACATTTCTTTTATGACAATAATCTACTACTCCTTTTAATTCATTAAAAGAACTTAAATTACAATTATCAAATGGTCTTCTATTAATAAATGGCAGGCTATATTTTTCTGTTAATTTTTTATCTATAATTCCGCAATATACTTCATCTGCACCTGCATTTATCACTTTTTCTACTTCTTTTAATGAGCTTATAGGTGCTAATATCTTCATTCAATCACCTCTATAATTCTTACATCGATATTGTATATATTTTTTCTTTTTCCGTCAACTTTTTACTTATTTATTTTTTTCTTTCTTTTTTGTATTTTTACACAAATTTATTCACGATTCAATTAATTTTTAAATTATTTTATTTATATTTGAATAATACCTAATAAAAAAAGCAAACAATCAATTACTTTTTTTTTCTTTTATTAAATTATTTGATATAAAATCAAATATATGTTATCTTTTTAATTAAATAAAAAACAAATTCTTATTTTAATTTTTAAGGAGATGATAACATGCCTCAAATAAGTGTAAATAATTTATCCTTTCAATATAATAATTATGGAGAGGATATATTTAAAGATGTTTCTTTTTCTATTGATACTGACTGGAAACTTGCATTAATCGGAAGAAACGGACGTGGAAAAACAACTTTTCTTAAGCTTTTAATGGGCGAATATGAATATAGTGGTACAATATCTAGTCCTGTTAAATTTGAATATTTCCCTTATGAAGTCAGAAATAAAAAAGCTATAGCCTTAGAAGTTATTAGAGAATCTATCGCTCCTTTTGCCTTATGGGAAAAACAAATAAATGAATTTTCTAATTCTCCATCACAAATTAATGAATATGGCGAAGTCCTTGAAAAATTTATTTATTATGATGGCTATATCATTAATGAGATGATTGAAAAAGAAGTCCGTAAAATGAATCTTGACCCAGATTTATTAAACCGTGTATTTGAAACCCTAAGTTATGGAGAACAAAACAAATTGTTATTAATAGCTTTATTCTTAAAGAAAAATCATTTTTTATTAATAGATGAACCAACCAATCATTTAGATACCAATGGAAGAATAGCTGTTTCTAAATATCTTGCTTCAAAAAAAGGTTTTATTGTTGTCTCACATGATAGAAATTTTATAGATAATACTGTTAATCATATTTTATCAATTAATAAATGTAGCATTAATGTTCAAAAGGGAAATTTCACCACATGGCAGTTAAATAAAACCAGACAAGATGAATTTGAAAAAGCTAAAAATGAAAAATTAAAAAAAGAAATTGAACGACTAAAAAATGCATCTATACAGAAAGAAAATTGGGCAAAGCAAACAGAGGCCTCAAAAAATAGCAGTACCTCATATGATAAAGGTTATATTGGTCATAAAGCTGCAAAAATGATGAAAAGAGCTAAGTGTATAAATGCACGTAAAGAAAAATTTATTAATGAGAAAACAACTCTCCTAAAGGATTGTGAAGTTGAAGAAGATTTAGACATGCTAATATTATCTGAAGGAAATGACACTATACTTGATATACATAATCTTCAAATATTTTATGATAATATGCCACTCTTTAGCCCCTTAAGCTTTAAAATAAAAAATGGCACTCGCTTATGGCTTCGTGGTACTAATGGATGTGGAAAATCAAGTATTATAAAATCTATACTTAATGAAAATATAAATTATTCTGGTACAATTATAAAACCCCAAAAAATATCTTATATTTCTCAAGACACATCATTTTTAAAAGGTACTTTAAAAGAATTTATTATTGAAAATTATATTGATGAAGCTCTTATAAAAAGTAAACTATATAAAATGGGATTTGAAACAAATCAGTATGAAAAGAATATAGATGAATGGAGTGAAGGTCAAAAGAAAAAATTATTAATTGCAAAAAGTTTATGTGAAAAAGCTGAATTATTTATATGGGATGAACCTTTAAATTTTCTTGATATAATCTCACGTTTACAAATAGAAAAACTTATATGTAATATTAAACCTACAATGTTATTTGTAGAACATGATATATCTTTCGGCGAAAAGATAGCAACTGATATTTTATGGATGAAATAAAAGTGATCTTCACAATACTTTGTAGCGTAAAAACCACTTTAACTATAAATTTATTCGGATTGGCCCCTTCAAATGGGGCAATTTAATTCAATTACTCTTTAATTCTAAATTCTATATTAACTATGCATTCTACATTCTAAATTACTTCTAAATTAATAGTTTTTAATTTCTTTTCTTTCACCTTTAAAATTATTTATCTTATTAGCTCTTTTCTTAAGCTCCTCTTCAACCATTTCAACTGGTATATCAAGCTGAGCCATTAAAACAAGTAAGTGGTATGTTAAATCAGAAATTTCATTAACTTGATCTTCCTTACTTTCTGCAAGTGCACTAATAACTACTTCTGTACACTCTTCTCCAACCTTCTTTAAGATTTTCTTAGTTCCTTTATTAAATAAATAAACAGTATAAGAACCTTCTTCACCATTTTCTTTTCTATCTAATATTGTTGAATATAATTCTTTTATTGCACTTTCATTTTCCATTATAAATACCCCCTATAAATTTCTATAAAAACAGCTTCTATTTCCTGTATGACATGCTGCTCCTACCTGATTAACTAATAGTAATAATGTATCATTATCACAATCTACCTTTATTTCCTTTACATATTGTAAATGTCCTGATGTTGCTCCTTTATTCCAAAGCTCATTTCTACTTCTACTATAAAACCATGAAGTATCTCCTTCTAATGTTTTTATAAGACTTTCTCTAGACATATAGGCAAGCATTAAAACTTCCTTATTTTCAGCATCTTGAACAATAGCAGGTATTAATCCATTTCCCTTATCAAAGTCAATTAAATCTACCTTTTTCATTATTTCTTCTTTATTCATAATATCTTCCCCTAAATTCTAACTGCAATCTTCTTTTCATCTAAATACTCTTTAACCTGTCCAACAGTTAATTCTCCATAGTGAAATAATGAAGCTGCTAAGGCTGCATCTGCATCAGCTTCATTAAATACATCATAGAAATGTTCTAAACTTCCACATCCACCAGAAGCTATTACTGGCACATTAGTTAAATTAGATACTGCCTTTGTAAGTTCAATATCAAAACCTTTTTTTGTTCCGTCAGCATCCATAGAAGTTAAAAGGATTTCCCCAGCTCCAAGCTTTGTACCTTCTTCTATCCACTTTAAGGCATCAATACCTGTATCTTTTCTTCCACCTTCAATAACTACATTCCATCCACTATTATCAGGTCTTCTTCTTGCATCTACAGCTAATACAATACACTGATTTCCAAAGGTATATGCTCCTTCTTCAATAAGTCTTTTGTTTCTTACAGCTGCAGAGTTTAAGCTTATCTTATCAGCTCCAGCTCTTAGGATTGTCTTTATATCATCCATAGTCTTAAGGCCTCCCCCTACAGTAAAAGGAATAAAAATATTTTCAGCTACACGTTCAACTACATTTTTCATTATTCCTCTTCCTTCATGAGTAGCAGTTATATCTAAGAAAACTAATTCATCAGCCCCTTGTTCATAATACATTTTTGCTAGTTCTACAGGATCTCCAACTTCTTTAATACCAACAAAGTTTATTCCCTTAACTACCTTTCCTGCTCTTACATCAAGGCAGGGTACTATTCTCTTTCTATGCATATTACATTTCCCCCTTTGATACCTCTATAGCATCTTTTAATGAAAGGGTTTCTGCATAAATTGCCTTTCCTGTTATTGCTCCATATATATTTAATTCTTTTAAAGCCTTAATATTTTCAATATCTCTAATACCACCTGAAGCAGTAATATTTATATCAACTTCATCCTTTAACTTTCTAAGCATTTCAATATTTGGTCCTTCTAAAGTTCCATCCTTGCTTATATCTGTTACAATAACAGTCTTAATTCCAAGTTCTTTAAGCTTTTTAGCAAAATCTATATAATATAATGAACTCTTTTCAAGCCACCCTCTTCCGCAGGCATATCCATCTTTGCAGTCAATTCCAACAGCTATTTTTTCACCATACTCAGCTACTGCCTTCTTAACTAATTCTTCATCTTCCATAGCACTTGTTCCTAAGATTACTCTAGAAACTCCATTATCAATAAAATATTTTATAGTTTCAAAATTTCTTATACCTCCGCCAACTTCAACAGGCACCTTAACTGACTTAGCTGTTTTAATGATAACATCACCATTTACAAGTTCACCTTTTTTAGCTCCATCTAAATCTACAAGATGAATATATCCTGCACCTAAAGCTTCAAATTTCTTAGCAGTTTCAAGAATATCCTCAGCTACTATTTCCTTTTTATTATAATCTCCTTGATATAGTCTTACTGGTTTTCCATCTATAATATCAATTGCAGGTATAATTATCATTAAATCAACTCCTTAAAATTAATAAGCATCTTAAGTCCATCTTCTCCACTTTTCTCTGGATGAAACTGTGCTCCTATAATATTATCTTTTCTAAATAGTCCAGGTATTTTAAGACTTCCATAAGATGAATATCCAACTAAATCTTCATCATTATATTCTGAAGCACGATATGAGTGAACATAATATACAAAGGCATCTTTTTCAATTCCCTTTAACATATCGTCTTCTCTATTTTTCTCTAAGTTGTTCCAACCAATATGAGGTATCTTAACACTTGGCTCTTCCATTTTTGTAACATTTCCCTTTAAAAGTCCAAGCCCCTCTGTTTCTTCACCTTCATATCCCTTTTCAAATAATACCTGCATGCCAAGGCATATACCAAGAAGAGGCTTTCCTCCCTTTG
>NZ_FPBY01000153.1 GCF_900116755.1 Clostridium sp. DSM 8431 | reverse complement strand
TTTTATTATTTCTAATACATTATTGTAATTATACGAATTCAAATACATCATCTCCTAAAAAATCTTTGTTAAGATGATTGACATATTTTATCACTTTTATTCATAATACAGCCATAAATAATGAACAAAAAAATTACTAAAACTGCATCTGTATTAATTTCGGGAGTTATGATGCTTATGTCTGTGCCAGCTTCTATATATACTTATGCTACAGAAGGAAATACTAATGAGGGAGCTAAACCTACAATACATATTGCTGGAGATAGTACTGTAAAAGCTTATACAGATGAACAGTTTATATGTGGATGGGGAGAAGTGATTTCTAGGTATATTGATACAAGCAAATTTGAAATTAGAAATTATGCTGAAGGTGGAAGAAGTACTAGAAGTTTTATTAATGAAGGAAGATTAATAGATAATGGTAATTTTAACACTAATATTGCGCCAAAAGGAATGGGAGTAATAAGTAATAATATAAAAGAAGGGGATTACTTATTTGTTCAATTTGGATATAATGATGATGATGATAGCAAGGGATATTCAACTTTATATGATAGAATGGTACCTTTAGGAACTCCAGATGAAAATGGAGTTTATCCATCAACACCAGGAGTAAAAACATCAACTAATGAATTGCCACAAGCTTACATAGACGCTTTAAATGCTGATACAAAATTAACAGAAAAAGATAGAGAAACAGCAAAAACTAAAGTATTATCTGCAATTAAGAAATATGGAAGTGAATATTATTCATATGATTGTGGGGAAACATATAAATGGTATTTAAAAGAATATATTAAACTTGCACGTGAAAATGGAGCAACTCCTGTATTAGTAACACCAGTTTCAAGAAGAAATTTTGATTCTGAAGGTAAAATTGTATCTACGCCTGGTCATCATGGTGGATCTGATAATTACAATGATTTTAGATATGTAGAAGCAGTAAAACAAGTTGCTAAGGAAGAAAATGTACTTTTAATAGATATGTTCTCTGAAACTAAAAATCTATATAATACTTTAGGAATTGAAGATAGTCAATATATACAAAGCTTAAAAACTGAAGCTGGTAAAACTTTAGATGTTATATAGGTAAATGAATATAATGACTATATGATAAATAAGAATTTTGGAGCTTTTGATAATACTAATCAAAATAAGTTTGGTTCATTCTTATTTGGTGGTAAGATAGCAGAAGGAATAAAGAAATTATCTAATGAAACTGCAGGTGTTAATGGAAAGACTGAATCAGTAAAGGATATTGCAAATGCTGTATATGAGAGACCAACAAGCTACACAGAAGCACCAGAACTAATCAAAGGAAGATTAGATGATATTGCTTCACTATATTCTTTAGTTCAACTAATAGAAGGTAAGTCATTAGCTAAAACAGAACAAGCTCCAGAAGCTGAAAAAACATCAGAAACTAAAGAAAATAATAATGAAGAAGTTAAGAATTCAGTAGGTAATAACCTAAAGGGAAATGTGTCATCTGAAAAAGCTACTTATACTTCAAAAAATAATAAAACTGTTAAGACAGGAGATAAACTTGGAAGTTTAGCTTTATGTATGTCTGGAGTTATGTTATAAATAGCAGGAGCTATTTATAGTAAGAAAAAAGAAGCTAAATAATATAAATAAAAAAGGATGAGAATCTAAAGTTCTAGGTTCTTATCCTTTTATCTATTAATTTAATTAAGATTATACTTCGTTACTTGCTTTTAATAATGGTTTTAATATTTTATCTATTTTTGGCATCATAAATTGAATTATTGGACCTTGACATAAGGCAGCAATAACAGTTCCAACACCAACAACTCCTCCTAAGAAGAATCCAATAACAAGGAAAGTTACGTCAAGAGTTATACGAATCCATCTATATTGAACCTTTAATTTTTCTTGTAACATAAGAGGAATTAAGTCATTTGGAGCTACTCCAAGACTTGCTGTCATTAATATTGAAAAACCAATAGCAATTATTATACATCCAATAATTAATATAATACATTTGATTAATATATTATAGCTATCGAAGGATACACTATCTAACACGTTAGTCATTAAATCAATGAATATACCTGCAGATACTACAGCTAAAATAGTTCCAATATTTATTGATTTTCTTGAAGTTAAAAGTATTACTACAAAGAATGTAAATAATATAACAAGGTTTGCTTGACCTGTAGTAATGCCTAATAATGTAGCTAAACCTTGAGTGAATACTGTAAATGGATCTGAACCAATATTTGCTTTTATAAATATTGCAACACCAGTTTGAATTATCCAAAGTCCTGCGAAAAATAGAATTAATTTCTTTACGAATAACAAATAATCAAATTTTTTCATATGTTCTTTTCCTTTCATCATAAGATGTATATTAAATATCGTTTACAATGCTTAATTGCGACTTACTTAATATACCATATTAAAAAATACAAAGCAACTTTTTGTAATTAAAAACTTAATTATTATAAAAATTTAAAAAAAAAGAAGAAAAAATTTAAAATGTGTTTTTAAAAACGGTCAAAAATTATCAATATCGCATGGTAAAAAAGCCAAAAAAATCATAAACAATCAAAAAGATACTATTCTTAGCATAATGACTAAAGAATAGTATCTTTATTAAGGTTATCCTCTTGCAAGTTTTTTTCTGATTTTTGTAGAAGCAAACTCAACAATAAGAACTAATATTATAAGACCAACTAAAATTGATCCAACTTGATTCCACTTATAAGAATTCATTGCAAATACAAGTGGGGCACCAATACCACCAGCACCAACTAGTCCTAAGATTGAAGCATCTTTAATATTTATTTCAAATCTATAAATTGTAGTTGAAACAAAGTCAGTTGAAAGTTGTGGTAATATTCCATATCTTATTTTTTGAAAAGTTGTACAGCCTGCAGCATCAAGAGATTCTAAAATTTTAATATCTAAATCAGCAATACAGTCTATATACATTTTTGTAATCATACCTATTGAACATATTGCAATAGTTAACACTCCAGCAAAGGCACCAGGACCTGTAACTCTTATAAACATAAGCCCATAAACAAAAGATGGGAAGGTTCTAATAAATGCAATTATTAATGTTCCTATAGTAGCAAGCCATTTTGGCACAATATTACTTGAACAAATGAAAGCAAGAGGAACAGAGATTATAGCTCCAATAATAGTTCCTAAAAAAGCAATACATACTGTTTCAAGTAATAGATACATTACTCCTGAAGTAGTAATATCAAATAAGAATTTTCCATCAGGAGACACTATACCTAATAAAATATTTTTTGCTATAGATAATCCAGAATCTTGAACACCCTTATATTCAATTGTACTTCCAGCCCATATTATAATGGAGAAGATAAAAGCAGTTACAAATAACTTGGCTATCCAAAGCTTTGGCTCTTTCTCTAATTGTTTCTTTATATCTACTTTCATTATGATAATCTCTCCCTTATATATTGTGAAGTATATTCAATTATGACAACTGTAACAAATAGCATTAATAAAATCATACCAACTTTGTCATATTCTCTCCAACCTATTTTTTCATTTAAAACAAGACCAATACCACCAGCACCAACATATCCAAGGATGGCAGCATAACGTACATTTACTTCAAAACTCCAAAGAGCAGAAGAGAAGTATGCTGGAAGGATTTGAGGTAAAATAGCGTATCTAAAACATTGGAATTTTGTAGAACCTGCTGATTCCATTGCTTCAAAAGCTCCCATGTCAACTGTTTCAATTCTTTCATAAATCATTTTAGAAACTATACCAACTGTGAAAATACAAATAGCAACTGTACCTGCAAATGCTCCAAGGTCAAATACATAAGTAGCAATAAGAGCTATAACAAGAGTTGGAAGTGTTCTGATTATACTTAAAATAAATCTTACTGTAAGTAATACTGGTTTATTATGGTTAACATTTACTGATGCAAGCATTGCAAAAGGAAGTGCAATAGTTGAACCAATAGCTGAACCTAAAAGTGACATTTTTATTGTTTCTACAAGTGGTGAAATGACACTACTTGCATAACTAAAATCAGGTGGAAACATATCGCCTAAAATAGCAAAGAACTGATGCCCCTTTTTAATAAGTTTTGCAGTATCAAAACCTGTTATTTGAGCAGAGAATACTATAGCAACTAAAACTCCTAATATAATAAATAAAAGTTTTGATTTAGGAGGAGTTACTTCCTTGCCGTTACTTAATTTTATTTTTTCGGGTTTAAATGTACTTTTTAATATACTCATAATTATTCACCCATAATTTCATCTGAAGAAAGCTTACGTCCATATATTTCTTCAAGAACTTTTTCGTCTACTTTATCAGATGGCCCATCATATATGATTTTTCCAGCTTTAATACCAATAACTCTATCAGCATATTCTAAAGCTAAATCAACATGGTGGATATTTATTAATACAGAAATATTCATTTCTTTATTTATTCTTTTAAAGTCGTTCATTACTTCTTTTGCAGTTACAGGGTCTAAGGCAGCAACAGGTTCATCTGCTAATATTATTTCTGGCTTTTGAGCAAGAGTTCTAGCAAGGGCAACTCTTTGCTGTTGACCTCCTGAAAGATTATCAGTTCTTACGTAGGCTTTATCAAGTATTCCAACTTTATCTAAAGCTTCTAAAGCTGCAATTTTATCTTCTTTAGAATATATACCAAAGAAAGAATTTATTGGTGAAAGATCTGGTACTCTTGAAGTAAGTACATTTTTAATAACAGAAGTTCTAGTTATTAAGTTAAATGATTGAAATACCATACCTATTTTTCTTCTAAATTGTCTAAGTTCTTTTCCTTTTAAATCTTTAACAGATGAGCCGTTAACTTCTAATGTACCATCTGTAAAGTCGTGCATTTTATTAATAGTTCTAAGAAGTGTAGATTTTCCTGCACCAGATAAACCTATAATTGCCACGAATTCACCTTGTTTAATTTCAAGGGAAACATCATTTAATGCTTTATATCCATTAGGATATACTTTATTTACGTGTTCAAATTTGATCAAAATAGACCCTCCAATTTTATTTCCGATTTTTATTTTATGATAGTTTTTTTAAAACCCCGCAGCATATTACTGCGAGGCTTAATTTAAATTTAATTACTTATTAGTTTTCTTAACTAATTCTTGCGCATTTCTTTCGCTGTCGTAGTTTGCATCTTCAGCCACTTGGTAACCATTGTGTTGGTAAATAGATATTATGTTTTTACCTTCATCTGTAGAAGCAATATTTATAAATGCTGTTTGAAGAGCTTTTATAAAATCATCGTCTATGAAATCTACATTTTTAGAAACAGAGATTGTATCATTGTAGATATTATCCATAACACCGATTATATTAGTGTCTTCCCAAATTGATTTTCCAGAAGTGCTTGTCCATTTGTTTTCGTAATCACTTCTTACATCAGCATAAGCGAAGATAACATCAAGTTGACCTGAAGCAAGTCTTGTAATAGCGCTACCATAAGAATCGTTTTGTACAACGTTTGGAATGTCAGTTATATTTAATCCGAATTTTTCATTTAACCATAATGATGGATAAATATATCCAGCTGGTGATGAAGAGCTCATAACACCAATTTTTGCTGATTTCATATCTTCAGTAGTAAGTTCTTCTCCAGAGTTAACTTTTGCGGCTAATTCTTGACCTTTTGCTGAAGGACCAGCAATAGCTAAAGCTTTATAGTAAGTAACTTGTTCTTCTGATTTTTCTGTAGCCTTACCATCATTCCAGTCAGCTGGATTTTCAGAGTCTTTGCTTAAACCATTTCTTGTAGCAGTAAGTACAGCGTCTGCACCATCATCATAAAGTACATAAGTACCACCTGGAATGAATCCAACATGAGCAGTACCAGCAGTTAAGCTTTCTCCCACAGCTTCAAAGCTTGTACCAACTTCGATATTGATATCATCAAATTCATATCCTTGTTTATTAAGCTCATCTTTAAGAAGTGCTTTTAATGGTTCAGTTGCAGTAACAATTTCGTCAGCATCTCTTGATGGTACGAAATAAACTACAAGATCTTTAGGTAATTCATTTTTGTTGTTACTACCACACCCAGTCAATAAACCTAAAGTCATCATAATTGCCATAGCAAATGTGATTATTTTTTTCATTTGTATCCCTCCATGTATTTTTTCACGAATATTATATCATAAATATTACCTAGTATACAATTACATTATAAAAATTAGTAAAAAATAAAAAATATATCAATAAAAACATGTCAATTATTAAAGGTTTTTTGAATATTTTCTAAAAAAGGTTAGAAATAACTTTGCTAAATATATTATAATTAAATATATATTTTAGTATAAAGGAGATAAATTATTTTGATAAAAGGAGTATTATTTGATTTAGATGGAACACTTATAGATACGAATGAGTTAACGTATAAATCTTTTTTATTTATGTTTAAGGAGATTTTTGATAAAGAACTTCCAAAAAGTGAAATAACTAAATTTTATGGAAAACCATTAGAAGAATCTTTATCTAAGTTTGCAGAAGATGATATCATGCTTAATAAAATGATAAGTACATATAGAAAATATAATAAAGCTAATCATGATTCATTATGCAAAGTTTTTGATGGAGTAGTAGAAATGTTAGAAAAATTAAAGGAGAGAAATATCAAGATTGCAATAGTAACATCAAAAAAACGTGATATGGCTAAGAGAGGTTTAAAGGTTACAAACATATTTAAGTATATTGATGTTATAATAACTCCAGAGGATACAACTAAACATAAGCCAGAAGGAGAACCAGCTATGAAAGCTTGTGAAATATTAAAGCTAGATCCTAAAGAAGTATTAATGGTAGGGGATAGTCCTTATGATTTAATGTGTGGAAAGAATGCTGGTACTTTATGTTGTGGAGTTGAATATACAGAAATAGATTTAAGTGAACTTATGAGAGTTAAACCTGATTATATGATAAAAAAACCAATAGATTTATTAGAAGTTATTTAGGAGGATATATGAATATACAAATTTTTGGAACTAAAAAGTGTTTTGACACAAAGAAAGCAGAGAGATTTTTTAAGGAGAGAAGAATAAAATATCAATTTATTGATATGAAAGAAAAGGGTATGAGTAAAGGAGAGCTTAATTCTGTTAGATGTGCTGCAGGAATTAATGAAATAATTAATACTAAGGCAAAGAATTATGCAAAATCTAACCTTAGCAATGTAAGAAGTGTAGAAGTTAAGGAAGAGTTACTTTTAAAAGATCAAAGCTTAATAGTAACACCAATTGTTAGAAATGGAAAGAAAGCAACTGCAGGGTATAAACCTGAAGAATGGACTAAGTGGATGGAAGAATAAAATAGGTACTGTTTAGGACTGTTACATTAGAAATAATGAGGCAGTCCTTTTTGGTGTCTAAATAAAGAGCTATTTATAGTATTCTTTCATAAGTAAATGTTGGTGAAGATAAATTATTTAAAAGACAGATTAATGTGAATAGGAAATAAAAAGTATAGGGGGTTAAGTAACAGTTACAAAAATATTATAAAACCTTAGAAAAGTGTACTAAAAAATAACAAACTTCAGAAATGGAGATTTATAGATTTGTCTAATAACTTTTAGATGTTTATTAATGATATCACCTCACTAATATGTCTTTTATGTATCTTTGAATACTATTTTGCGTATTTTTGAATACTATTATAGGATACAAAATAGAGATGAGCATAATTGATCTTTAAAAAATTGAATATAGATTAGAGAATTAAAAATAGTAAAATTAGGATAACTACTAATAATATGACCTAAAAAAGGGCAGACTATCCCTATGAGGATAGTAAATGTAAAAAATTAGATTGTTAAAGAGTTAAATCGCGCGTTTAAGATTACTTAAGGAACGAAGCATATCGCCCTTATTGGTAAGGATTGCGGCGAGTGCAACAG
>NZ_FPBY01000285.1 GCF_900116755.1 Clostridium sp. DSM 8431 | reverse complement strand
GTGATTTATTCACTACCAAATAGGACACGTTGAATAAGGAAGAATCTCAATATGGGTATATTTGTCCATATTTCGAGTAGCAGATATATTATGAAGATTAATGGCACATTAATTAATTATTATTTTCATTGTAAAAGGCAGTGTTATCTTCATGGAAATAGGCTGAATTTAGAAGATAACAGTGAACTTGTAAAGATTGGGAGAGCAATTCATGAAGAAAAAAATTCTACTTCAAAAAATACAGAAATAACTATAGACAATATAAAAATTGATAAGCTAACAAAAGAGTATGTTACTGAAATTAAAAAGTCAGATGCAGATCCTAAAGCAGGTAAATGGCAATTATTATTTTATCTGAAAGTATTAAAAGATAAAGGAATAAATCGAAAAGGAAAACTTCAATTTGTTGAAAAAAATAAAAAAGAAAGTAAAGTTATGATTTATGAACTTACTCCAGCATTAGAAAATGAATTAATGAAAATAGAAGATGATATTAATAAACTTATTAACAGTAATAACGTACCTTCATGTATAAATGAACCAAAATGCAAGAAGTGTGCTTATTATGAATATTGTTATGTATAGGAGGAAAATTTATTTTGGGAAGTACAAGATATATAACATCAATGGGAGAGCTATCAAGAAAAGACAACTCTCTATGTTTCAGAAAAGAAAATAAAAATATTTATATACCAATCGAAAATACTAAAGAAATTTATTGCTTAAATGAGGTGAGTATAAATTCTAAGCTTCTTGATTTTTTAAGTTCTAATAATGTAATAGTTCATTTTTATAATTACTTTGGAAATTACAGTGGAACTTTTTATCCAAGAAATCAATATAATAGCGGAAAATTTTTAATAAGACAAGTAAAAGTATTTGAAAATAATAGACTATTAATTGCAAAATCTATAGTTAGAGGAATTGGTGAAAATATAAGTGAAACTTTATATCATTATTATAGACATAATAAGAAAGAGGTAAAGGCTACTATAGATTGGATTGAAAATGATTTTCAAGAAAGGATTTATAAAAGTTCAGATATTTCGCAGCTCATGGCTGTTGAAGGGGAAGTTTGGCAAAAATTTTATCATGATTTTAGGTATTTTCTTCCTGAAGATTTTATAATTAATAAAAGAGTTAAAAGGCCACCAGATAATCCTATAAACGCTTTAATATCCTTTGGAAATACACTTCTCTATACAAAAACCATATCAGCAATATATCGAACTCATTTAGATCAAAGAATAAGTTTTCTTCATGAACCCTCAGAGGGGAGATTTTCATTGAGTTTAGACATAAGTGAAGTTTTTAAACCTATAATAGTTTTTAAAACAATATTCGAACTTGTAAATAAAAAAAAGATTCGGGTTGAAAAACATTTTGATAAAAAAGTGAATTATTGCCTTTTAAATGAAGAAGGAAGAAAAATTTTTATTGAAGCTTTTGAAGCAAGAATGGAATCTGTATTTTTACATCCTAAATTAAAAAGAAAAGTAAGTTATAGAACAGCAATAAAGTTAGATTGTTATAAGCTTATAAAATACATTTTAGAAGATAAGGAATTTATTCCTTTTAGTTCAAAGAAAGAGATGTAATATTATGGGTCGAACTATTAATTATAATTATGCATTTGTTTTCTATGATGTTGGAGAAAAAAGAGTTCAAAAAGTTTTTAAAGTTTGTAAAAAATATCTTTCACATTTTCAAAAATCAGTTTTTAGAGGAGAAATGTCTCCATCTAAGATGATAAAATTTAAAACAGATTTAAATAAGGTTATTAATAAAAAGGAAGATTTTGTATGCATTATTAAAGTAATGAATGAAAGTGTATATGGAGAGGAAATTATAGGAGTTTCATCACATGAAACAGGAGAAGATCTTATAATTTAAGAAACATTAAAAGTAGGATTTTTAGATTGAATTTTTCCAACTGATTTATTTTAAAAAGAAGCTTTAAGTAAGTTATAGCAAGAGTTTAAGTTATTTTTGAAAGTTAGTTTTTAATTTGGATATTCGGTTGGAAAAAATCTTTAGAAATGACTATATATCAGGGGAAAATAAGATATAATAATAGAGGAATAGCTTAAAAGCTTTGATTAAACATTAACATATAGATGTATTTAAAGTATAGCTTTTGACATATTGATAATGTTTTATCTGCATTAAACATTAACATATAGATGTATTTAAAGCTT
>NZ_FPBY01000187.1 GCF_900116755.1 Clostridium sp. DSM 8431 | reverse complement strand
GGGTATCAACAAAATATTTAGCAAATTATTTAGCTCTTTTTAAATTTATATTTTCAAAATTTGATGAAAACCCAATAAATATAAAAGGAGAACATCCCTATTTAAGTACGAACTTCAAAGGACGTCCACCTATATTTGAATAGCTAGTTTTACTTATCACTCTATTTGAAAATACAGCCTTATTTTTTATGAGAATACAAGAATCTTCCATCCTCCACAGAAATATCTAATCTCTCTATTTCACATAAATAATCTATATAAGGTTTTAGCATTCTACTTGTCATATTATATTTACTAGATGTACCTAAACTTATGTCAAACTTCTCTACAGCAGTCTTTAATATTTCTTCAAAAGTCATTGGTTTTGTTATAAGCTCATATATTTTCATTGATCTACTTTCATAGAAATCTATGTTTTCATCAATAAGTTTTGTTATATTATCATATATTCCCTTATGTGAAACTATGTATTTACTACAATTTAAATAATAAAGCTCAGCTTTACTCTTCATATCTTCACCTAAAATATATGCATAAGGTATCTTAAACTTTTCTATAAGATCATAACTTATTAATCCATCTCCAACATAAGCTACATTATCAGGAGTTATTATAGCGATATGTGACACGCTATGTCCTGGAGTATGAAGTATTTTAAATGTAACACCACATATAGATACAACTCTATCATATTCGTTTATTATAATATCTGTTTTACACATAATATCACTATAATTATTTTTTATAAACTTCAATGTTTCATTATAAAGATACATTTTAAAATTATTTACTGAGCTGCATATTTCAGCTTCACATAAAGGCATTGCAATAGTAGCCCCATACTTTTCTTTGAAATATTCATTATTTCCAATATGGTCAATATGAGCATGAGTATTTATAATACCTTTAACTACTAATTTATTATCATTTAATATTTCTTCTATTCCCTTACCTTGCCTTCTTAATCCAGTATCAAGCATAATAATTTCATTTTCATTTATTTTATAAAAAGGTACATATGCTGTTCCTGTATCAATACAGTAGGTATTTCCTTTTACACTTAATATCTTCAATTATATTTCTTCTCCTTCATTTAAAATAACTTTAAATTTTTCTAAAATGTTACTCACATGTTTAGGTTCTAATGGTTTGTAGCTTTCCATATACCCTGATTCATCTAAAATCCTTGCTAAATCTTTAGTCATATCCATCCAAATTTCAGGGATAAAAACCCATACAATTTCTTCATATCTACAGCTTAAAAGAAAATGTTCCATTCCCCAAAAAGAGTATTCTTCAATATCATGAATCTCATTAAATATCTTATAATCATTTGCACACTCTTCAACTAACTTTTCGTTATATATATCTACAAAGAAAAAATCAAACTTTTGTCTCTCAGCTTTATATGCATCTTCATTTAATATCTTTATTTTTCTTCTGTTTTTGAAATTTCTCTTATAAAGTTCTATAACGCTGCTACTTATTTCATATACAACTACTTCTGTTACTTCTTTTTTATTTGCAAGCTCCTCTGCTAGATATCCAAGGCCTAATCCTACAATTCCTATTTTACCCTTAGCATTTTTAATAATTTCAAAATATCCCTCAATTTCTTTTGGGGTTAATTCCATAATTAGTTTATCGTCATTAAAAAGTTTTATTATATCTAAATTTTTATTTTTCTCTTCTTCATAAAGATAACCTGATAAACTTTCTTCCTTTGATTTTACTATGCTATACTGTCCACTTTCTGATTCAGAAATCAATTTATTATATCTATTGATTGTTTGTTTAATAAACCTTTCTTCATACGGCCTCATTATCTATAATCCCCTTATCCCTTATGCTTATTATTTTTACTGTCAAATATCATTTATACTTTATTATACTATAAGTATAGGAAATATAAACAGCGTAAAAGAAAAACTTCTTGAATTTAATATATACTATGTTATACTTTGTACTATAATCATTTCAAAAAAGGAGGAATTTTCATGAAAAATATGACTATAAGTGAAGAAGCATATAAGGAATTTAAAGAATTCTTAGATGAAAATAATATAGAAGATTATAATGTAAGAATAAATCTTGCAGGATATGGATGTAGTGGTCCAGCCTTTAATATATCAATAAGTCAAGCTACAGATACTGATGTAACTGAAGTTGTAAATGACATAACTTTCATCATGGAACAATCTCTAATTGATGAATTTGGTGGTTTCATAATAATGTCTACTGATGAAAATGAAGGAAGAGGTCTTTCATTAAAACCAGTTATAGCTCCAGAAGGTGGATGCGGAAGCTGCGGTGGATGTCACTAAGATTGTATAAAAAAATGCTGAAATAATTTTCAGCATTTTTTTATATTACACTAAATTCATAGTCTACATATTCTTTATTTATTTCATTATATCCTTCAATAACATCTATCCAATAATGTTTCTTTATTATTGTATTTTTTTTTATCCTCTTCATCATAATTTAGATTTTTATCTGAAAAGTTTTTATAATACTGAACCTTTTCTTTTTCAAGATTAAAAATTTCTATAAAATCTTGTCTTATATCTCCACTAAGTTCAATTTTATTATTATTTTGAATTTCACTTTCTAATAATTTTCCTAAAAAATCTTGTATTTTATAATTTATATCAATAGCAGTTAAGCTTGTGGTATCGATATTTTTATTTAAAATAACAAATCTCCTATTATCTTCGTAATAAATGTACTCATTCCATAAGTAATTTATAGCCTCACTTAAATTATTATAGTTTTTATATAACTTCAAAGCAGACATGCTATCTATACTTCCTATATAAAGCGTGTCCTTTAAAATCTGCTCATTACTTTCATGAATTAACTTTGCTTGTTTTATATAACTATAAGTTTCTGTTCCAATCTTATAACTATATTTATTTATTTTTAGTATAAGTACTGTATTTAGCATTAAACTAAGAATTAGCACTCCCGTAATAATCCATAAGTTCTTTTTAAATTTACCACTAACCTTTTTCATAACTTCCCTTTCTCTTTAGTATTTTATCTTGCCCAATCATGAATTACAGACTTAACCATTTCAAGAGCAGAGCCCTTTCCATCTCCCTTCTTAGCACTACTTTTTATCCTTTTTATAATACCATAGTTATCTTTTAGAGACATCTCTTCATTTCCTATTATAACCCATATTATGTCTCTTAGGCTTGGTCGTACAGTAAGTTTCTCTTCCCCTACTCCATCTGTAAAATATATAAGTATGCTATCTCTAATTCTATTGTCTCTTATATATTCGAACACAGGAGAAAATGCTGTAGACCCATTATTCTCAGTTCTCTTTTGAATATCTTTTATACTATTTAGAGTATAAATATTTCTTATCTCATTATCACATTCTATAATAGTTATATTTCCTCTTCTACTTTCTGTTATTGCTAATATTTCAATCATGACTTTTCTAATATCTTCATCACTCATACTAGCACTAATATCAATTGCCACTATTATTTCAGGTTTATGATTTGGAAGTCTCCCTCTTAAATCTAGTCTTTCAGGTTGTCTTCTATTTCTTCTTGTTACTGTTTTTTTATACCCACTTCTAATAGAAGGTAAAATACTTTTTAATATTTCTTCCCAGGAAAGTTCCTCTTTTTCATTAAAGGATTTAATTATTTTTTCTAAATCATTAGGTATATTTTTGGCACTTAAATTCACTGCTATTTTCTTAGTATTTCCTTTAATATCTTCTTTACTAAGATCTGCTTCATTCCATAATTCATGGGCTTTTTTTATATCAATCTGCCTAACTACAGAATCATTATCATCTAAATCTTTAACAACCTTTTTCTTATTTATAGCTTTTTGAATCTCTTCTGCATACTGCTCAATAGTCATATCTTCTTTTAAATTTAGATTATATTGCCTATTTATGCCATCAAGTCTTTTAACTTCTGGTGGAAGATTTTTTATATACTGATTAACTGATATATCAAGTGCTGTATTTATAGCTTCACTGCTATATCTATTTTTCAAATTCTCTGTTCTCTCATAATGAGAATACATTATATGATATATTTCATGCTTAAACAAAGAAATCATTTCTTTTTTAGTGTACTCAAGGAAAAGAAGAGGATTAAAATACATCTCAAATCCACTATTTATAGGAACTGTAGCTATTGGCCAAGAAATATCAAGCCTTACTCCTCTTTCAAACCTAAGCATAAAGGTTCCAAAAAAGTCATCTTCTCCGTCAATCATATCTATAATTATTTCATTTACAAAATCTAAAAATTCTCTAACATATGCTGATGTTAAATCTTCATTAAATCGAAAATCAAGTGCTCTCTTTAATAGAGAATTTACCTTTTCTTCAAACATATTATCACCTAAACTCTAACGTAAATTTCAAAAAAAGCATTTAAAAATTCATCACACTGTAATAACTTTTCATATAGTTCTTTAGAATAATCTCTTTTTATTTCTTTCATAATTCCAAGCCTTAGATCCTTAGGATAAAAGCTTAATAAATTAGAAAATATCTTTATATAGTTATCTTTATCAAGGTTACTTTCTAGATAATTTAGAGAATTTTTTGCTAAAATATATAATCTTGAATGTGATTCATTCTTTATATCTTCTTGTAACTCTATAGGAATAGCATCATAAGAAAATAATTTTTCTGCATCTATAAGTGGCTTTTTTAAATTAGTTAAGAAGATTGTCAAATCTGCTGTTATACTATCTCCTACATTTCCTCTTACAACATTTATAAATGTCTTAAATGAATATTCTTTTTTACTTTCTGATACTTTTTTATATACCTTATAAGCCTTTGAAATTCTTTCCCAGCTCCTTGGGGTAGCCTTTAAAGTTTCCCTTGAATCTGGTGTGTGAAGATAATGAGGGAAAGCTGATAAAAATTCTATAATATCTTCATGGATTCTTCCTTTTTCCATTCCCCATTTAATCCATTCTTTAATGTCAGACTCCATTTCAATCCATACAAATCTATCTTCTTGAGCTTCATCCATATCCACAACTTGATAATTACTGTCTCTGTAATTTTCATATTTACTAGATGGGTTCATCGCAGCTATTATATGTACATGTTCCCCTAACTTAAAACCATTAATTTCTCTATTTAATATCAAATTCATAAGTTCCTGCTGTACTGCATGATCACATCTATTTAATTCATCTATAAATAATAAAACTTCGTAATTGTTCTTTAAGGCCTCATCAATTTCAGCTAACTTATAATGAGTTGCATAAATAGTTTTACCATTAGATATTGTTGGAAGTCCTCCAATTTCTCCTTCCTTTAAAAGATTAGCATCTATATTGACTAAGTAGTATGAATTTTCTTTTGCTATAGTACGAGCTAGTGCTGTTTTACCTATTCCACTTTCACCAATTATAAGAGGTACATCATTAGCTGCAATTATTAAATCTACTGTCTCTAAAACTTCTGAAAACTTCATTATATATACCTCCTACTTTGAAAGCTTGTAATCTACAAGCATAATTTTAGTTTTCTTACTTCCATATTCATATATAAATCTTATCTTATCCATTTCTAATATCTCAAGCTCAATAAAATCTTTCATATACTCTTCTGTCATATTATCTTTCTCAAGCTTTTCCATCAATACTTCTACTACTAATTCTGGATCTATTAATTCATATACGTACTTAACAACTTTTATATTATCACTTATAAATATTTTTAATTCTTCAATATCGTAATTACAGAAACTTATAGCTTCTTCATTTTCTATTATAGCTTTTCTTTTAGCTTCAAGACTTGGGTTACTGATATATTTTATAGCATTCCAAGACTTTTCTATTGCCATAAGCTGAGTTTCTTTAGAAGGATTCTTAATATATTTAATAGCATCATAATCATTATTAACTGCTAAAAGGCATAGTTTTTCATCTGGAGCTTCAATATACTGTATAGCCCACCCCTTTACCTTTACAGCTTCCTCTAAAACCTTGTAAGATGGATTTTTAATATACTTTAGAGAATTCCATAAAAGCTTAACAGCTAAAACTTGAAGCTCCTCTTCTAAATCATCCATATATTGAACTGAAAGAGGATTACTTTCTATTGCTATCTTCCTCATTTCAAAGCTCTGATTCTTTATAAACTTAATAACATTTCCATTTTTCTTTACTGCTGCCATTATAATATCATCACTTGGATTTTCTATTTTTTCTAAAAGCATAGGATTTTCTTTTACCTGTTTTAATAAAACTTTTTCCTCCATATTCAAATCTGCTACTCAAAATATGGACAATTATACCCATATCGAGATTTTTCCTTATTCATCGTGTCCTATTTTGTA
>NZ_FPBY01000152.1 GCF_900116755.1 Clostridium sp. DSM 8431 | reverse complement strand
TAAAATAGTTATCCGAATACAAATCAATCACTTCCGAGTATCATTTGTTTAGATACTTGCCTATTTTTATCACTTTTATTCACAATACAGCCATAATTTTTATAGGAGTTCCACTAAAAAATGGAGATCAAATAGTAGGGGCAATGACTTGTACTTTTTATAGTAACTTTTTATCTAATGATATAAGTGATTTAAAGTATTTTAATAATGGACATTCATACATATTATCTGGAGATGGTACAATTATTGCATCTGATAATCTAGATGATGTAACCAATGCTGTTAATGTAATTAATGATACAGAAAATTACCCTGAACTAGAATAAATGTTACAGGTTCATAAGAACATGATTGCAGGAGAAAGTAACTTTGAAAAACTTTCTGACAAGTATGTTACTTATACAACAATAGATGGTTTAGATGGATGGTCAATTGGGTTAAAGGTAGATTCAAAATATGTAGACAAAGAAAAAGGTGTTATAGTTACTTTATAATGGTGATGAAATTGGTGATATTTATAGATCACTATTAGTAACAAGAGATTCTATAGGAAGTATGATTAAAAAAGTTAAGGATGATATTGTTGTTATTAATAATGAATCAGAGATTCTTGAGCAAACTTCAGGATACTAGGGATATAGTAGGAGCTATGAATAGCTGTACAGAAGGAAATGCAAGTCAAACTAGTGAAATAGTAAATGTAACACAGGATATGGATGTATTTTCAGAAAATATTAGCTATATGAATAAAAATATTGATAGTGTAGTTCAAATATCAAATGGAATTAAAGAAAGATTAGTAGAAAGTAATCATAATGTAACTGGGCTAAATAGTTCACTTGAAAGTTTTGATGAAAGTTTTGGATTATTTAATAAAGATATAGAAAGCATGAACTCTATGATATCATCAATAAGTGATATAACAACTACAATAAGCTAAATTGCAGAACAAACTAACCTTTTAGCCTTAAATGCAGCTATAGAAGCAGCTAGAGCTGGTGAAGCAGGCAAAGGATTTAATGTAGTAGCAGAGGAAATTAGGAAGTTAGCAGATCAAAGCCAAGATTCTGTAAATGAAATAGGAAATATAGTATCTGATGTTCTTTTACAATGTAGTGAAATTATTAAGTCAACTAAAGGAATAAATAATGAAGTGTCATTACAAAAAGAAAATATAAAATTAACAATTGATTCCTTTGAAGATATAGAAAATCTTATAGGCAGTCTTGTTCCTAAAATAGATGAATTATCAAGTTTATCTAAAGACAATGATAATAAAAAAGATAATGTAATAGATTCATTACATTCAATAACTGCTGTCTCAGAAGAGCTATCTGCATCTACAGAAGAGGTGAATGCTACAGCTAGTGAGTTTGAAAAAACAAGTTTAGATATAGATAAAGTATCAGAGAAACTTAATGAATTAATAAATTCATTAAAAAGTGAAGTTGATAAATTTATAATAGAATAATTTTTTAAGCATCTATAAAAAGTCAAATTAAAAGGATTTATTTATAGGTGCCTTTTATATTTTGTGATGTAATATGAATAAAAAAGATAAAAAAAGAAATAATATATAATGTGAGGTAGAAATATTAAATAAATATTAAAAAAATATTGACAACATATCTTAAATAATGATAAAATTTAAATTTTGTTTGACATTAAAATTATTGAAGAGTATAATAAAATAAGGAAAGAGGGTGTTAAAATGGAAAAAATTAAAACTATTTCAACCATCAAAAAAGATATAGAAAGACATATTGGAGAAAAGGTAACCTTAAGAGCAAATGGAGGACGTAAAAAGATTTTAGTCAATGACGGAGTTCTAGAAAGTGCCTATCCTAGTATTTTTGTAATAAGATTAGAAAGCGACACCCAAAGGACTGTGACTTATAGTTATTCAGATGTTTTAACAAAAACAGTTCAATTATTTTTTCCGAGTTAGGGATAAAACTTCGATAAAGTCGGAGTTTTTTTGTTATAAAGAAAAGTAATATATTTAGATAAATGACAGTATAATCAATTATTATACTGTTTTTTGTATAAAAAAAGAAAGATGGTGGGTTCCATCTTTCAACTATGGTATAAAAGGGTATTGAGAATTTATGAGAGGTTATATGGTCAATAACCAAGATTAATGATACGACAAATTAGTTTAATTGTCAACACATTTTGTGTAAAAATATTTTAAAAATTATGAAATGTGAAAAATATAAAGATTAATAGGGGATATTGTATTTATTTTTATCTATAAAGTTCCGAATTTCAGTAATAAAAAGTATTAAAAGTTTATATAGTTAATAGTAGGAATTTTATAGGAGGTAAGTATGTCAAAGATAGATGTTATAAAGGAAGAATTACAATTTGAACAATTACTATATGAAAGCAATTCAAATGCTATTTTAAGGGAAGAATATTTAATACCAGATACACATCCAGATGTTCAAAAGATTTTATCAGTAGAAGCTATACCTATTATAACAAGTAAAGAAGTAATAGGAGCTAAGATTATTGTTGAAGGACGTGTGGAGTATAATGTTATTTATATTCCTAGAGATGATTCAGATTCAGTTAATTCTGTAAGTTATACTGAAAAGTTTACAAATTCTTTGGATCTTGAGGAAAGCGAACATAAAATAATTTCTGAAGTAGAATGCAAAATAGAACATATTGATGCTAAGATCATGAATGAGAGGAAAATATCCATTGAAGGAGTTATTGATTTAAATTGGGAATTCTACGCTACAACTAATATAGAATTTGTTAAAGATATAGAAGCAAGTGAAGGTGTGGAAATATTAAAGGAAAACCAAAATATAGGAAGGTTAGCATCTACTAAAGAATGTGATATGATTGGTAAATCTGTTTTAAGAGTAGGTATGGATAAACCACAAATATCTAAGATATTAAAATGTTCATTAAGATTACACAAGAAAGAAATGAAGGTTGGAGAAGATAAGGTATACTTAGGGTGCTATTGTAAAATAAATATTTTATATGTTGGTGATGGAACAAATGAAATTATATCTTTAGAAGATGATGTTTATATTTCTCAAGATGAGGAAGTTACAGGTGTATACTCTGATATGATTCCTTCAGTTATATACGATATTAAAAATAAAGATATAGTAGTTGAAGAAGACGATTTAGGGGAAGCTAGAATAATTAACATAGAATTTTTAGTTGCTGCAAAAATAAGTGTATTTTCTGATGAGAATGTGTCAGTTATTAAAGATGCTTATTCGCCTAATTTTAATTTATCTATAGAAAATAAAGTTTATGAAGTTGGAGCACTTTTGGGAATCCAAAATGGTGAAAATATCATAAAGGATAACATTTATTTAAAAGAAGGAGATATAAAGCCTGAAAAAATAATTGGGGTTATGGGTAACACAGTTATTACAGATAAGCAGATAAATGATGATAAAATAATGGTAGAAGGCATAATAAAAGCTGATGTTATTTATAAAGGTGATGAAAATGAGACTGTATACAGCCATGTTTCAAGTGATATACCTTTCACAACAGTATTAGATATGATAGGTGCAAAAGAAAATATGAAAGCTGTTGTAAGAGCAGTTTTAGAATCTTTAGATGCTATTATTGAGGCTAATACTATAGCTATTAAGGCAAGTATTTCTGTCGGTGCTAAGGTTTTCTATGAAGATAGAAGAGAATTTATAGCTGATGTTATTGAAGATGAAGGAGATACTCCAGAAAAGAAATCAAGTATTACTATATATGTAGTTGGTAAGGATGATACATTATGGAGTCTTGCTAAAAAGTATAATTGTAAAATGGAAGAATTACAGAAGATAAATAATATGGATAATGAAGAGGAGTTAGAAGAAGGAGAAAAATTAATTATTCCAGGAAGAGCTGTTTTTTAAGGAGATTATAAATGAGGTGGTGTATTTAGTTCATCAAGAAGGATGATTTAGATACACCTCTATTAAATTTTAAACAATTTGTATTAAGACTTACCTAGAGCCTTTTATGGGACGTAGGAAAGTCTTTTTTTAATGCATAGACCAGTTATACAAAAAAATAAAAAATTTTAAAAAAATAATAGTAGGCCGCAAAAGAACCTAAAAGCAAAATAATTAAATTGTATTTTAATATGAAGTTATTTTACTTTTATAATCTTTTGCATGGCAAAATAAAGCTGCTTCCTGCGCTGAAAAGCGTGGCGTCAGCTACTTTGCTCGTATATAAACGCATAAAGTTCTTTAATAGGTGTGAGCTCTTAAAATTACGTTAAAAAGAAAAAAATGTAGTGCTTCGAAAAAACGGAAAAGAAAGGCGCTAGATATATTTTTAATAATTTTCTTGTTGTTTATATAAAAAATGAATATTTAGTAAAAAATAAGGCAAAAATAATTTATGTATGATTTGAGGTGATTAAAATGGATATAGAGTTAAACGGAAATTTAATCATTATAGGAGGAGCAGAAGATAAAAAAGGAAGGAAAAAAATATTAGATAAGGTGTGTAATTGCATAAATAAGGAAAGAGATATCCTTTTGGTAGTTACAGTGGCAACATTATATCCAAAAGAAGCTGCAGAAAAATATAGAAATGTATTTACTAATTTGGGAGTTAGAAATATAGAAGTTTTAAATATAAATTCTAGAGAAGATTCTTATAAAGATGAAAGTATAGAATTAATAAAAAAGAGTAGACTAATTTTCTTTACTGGTGGTGATCAACTTAGAATAACAAGTTTAATTGGAGGTACTCCAGTATGTGAAGAATTAAAAAAGTCTGGTGTTAACGGGAAGTATATAGTAGGTACTTCAGCAGGAGCATCTGTAATGAGCGATACCATGATAGTAGATGGTGATGATGAAGAATCTCCAAGAAAATGTACATTGAAGATGTCGCCTGGAATGGGATTTATAGAGAACGTAATAATAGATCAGCATTTTGCACAAAGAGGCAGAATTGGCAGACTTCTTACGGGAATAGCTCAAAATCCTGATGTATTAGGTATAGGTATTGATGAAAATACAGCAATTATAGTAAATAAAAATGGATTTTTTGAGGTTATAGGGGAAGGAGCTGTTTATATTATAGATGGAAGTACTATTTCTTATAGTAATGTTTCTGAACAATATAGTGATGAAATATTAAGTATTTATAATGTAAAGCTTCATGTTTTAAGAGAAAAAGATAAATTTAGTTTGGCTAGAAGAACACCTTTTGAGGAGGATAAATTAAAGGATGAAGATAATAAAACAAACAGTATTTGAAGGACAAAACATATACTCTCATAGAAAATGTATAAGATTAGATATAGATTTATGTGGATATGCAGAAGTGCCAAGTAAAAGTATTAAGAACTTTAATGAAAATTTAGTAGAGCTTTTACCTGAATTAAAAAAACATAGATGTGGAATTGATGAAAAGGGAGGTTTTGTAAAGAGATTAGAAGAAGGAACTTATTTAGCTCATGTATGTGAACATATGATTATAGCTATACAAAATACTCTTGGAGTAGATGTATGTTATGGAAAGGCACGTGAAATAGAGGGAGATTTATATTATATAATAATTGAATATGAATATAAACGCTTTGCACTAGAAGCTGCAAGACTTGCTGTTGATATTATTAATTCATTCATATGTGAAGAGAGCATTAATTTTGATAAGAGAATGAATATGCTTAATCAAATATTAAGTGTAGAATCTATAGGCCCTAGTACTAAGGCTATAAAAGATGCTGCTCAGAGATATGGAATGCCTTTTTTTTCTTTAGGAGATACTGGCTTTTATCAAATTGGATATGGCAAACAAGGAAGAGTTATAGAAGCTACTATAGGTTCTCAAACAAGCTGTGTGGCAGCTGATATAGCATCCGATAAGCAATTAACTAAAGAACTGCTAAAAAATCAAAATATACCTGTTTCAGATGGAAGTGAGGTACATAATGTAATAGAATTACTTCAGGAAGGTGAAAGAATAGGGTATCCATTAGTTTTAAAGCCTAGATATGGAAATAAGGGGAAAGGCGTTATTTTAAATATCCAAAATGAAAAGGACTTAATTAAAGCTTACAAGAATATAAAAGAAGAATATAGTGATGTAATTATTGAAAAGTATATTGAAGGAAATGATTATAGGATATGTGTAGTAGATTATAATGTGGTTGCTGTATCATTAAGAATTCCTCCTTGTGTAATTGGAGATGGTGTTCATACTATAAAAGAGCTTATTGCTAAAATAAATGAAGATGAGCTTAGAGGCTATGACCATGAAAAGCCTCTTACAAAAATTAAGATAGATGATGAATTAGTTTCTTACTTAAAGTCTAAAAGTTTAAACCTCAATACTAAATTAGAACCTAAAGTAAAAGTAAACCTTAGAGATAATGCAAACTTATCTACAGGTGGAATAGCCATTGACTGTACAGAAAAAATATCAGAAGAAAATAAAAAAATATGTATAAGAGCAGCAAAAGCTATTGGATTAGATATATGTGGTATTGATGTAAAGATAGACGATATCACAAAATCAATTCTTAAAAATGGAAAGATTATGGAGGTGAATGCTGCCCCAGGAATAAGAATGCATATGTATCCTAGTAAAGGAGAGAAAAGAGATGTAGGGGAAGCAATACTAGCTCTTCAATATGGAGGTGTACCTGTTAATATTCCTGTAATATCTATAACAGGAACTAATGGAAAAACAACAACTACAAGACTAACTTATCATGTGTTATCTAATATGGGATATAAAGTTGGAATGACAACAACAGACGGCATATTCATTGATGGTGAATGTATAGATATAGGGGACGATACAGGTTACCAAAGCGCAAAAGCTGTACTACTTAATAAAGATGTTGAAGTAGCTGTTTTAGAAACTGCACGTGGAGGTCTTATACGTAAAGGGCTAGCTTATGAGGCAGCTGATGTAGCTGCTATAACAAATATAACTGAAGACCACATAGGAATTGACGGAGTAAATAACATGGAAGAACTGGCATATGTGAAATCCTTAGTAGGAGAAGCTGTGAAAGATGATGGATATGTTGTTTTAAATGCAGATGATAAATGGACTAAAACCATATTGAAAAATATACATTCAAAGAGAATATTTTTTTCAAAGGATAAAAATAATGTTTTAGTACAGGAAGCCATAAGTAAAGGAGAGATAGCAGTATATATTGAAGATAATGCACTATTTGTATCAAATAATAAGAAGAAATATAAAGTTTCAGATATAAAGAATATTCCAATAACTTTAAATGGATTGCTTGAATTTAATATTGAAAATATACTAGCATCTTGCGGAATATTAGTTGGAATGGGAATTGATTATTGTATGATATCTAAAGGCTTTAGAAGTTTTAGATTAAATAATAAACTCAATTCAGGGAGATTTAACATACACAAGGTTAATGGGATTAATGTTATCTTAGATTATGGGCATAATATAGAGGGCTATAAATCAGTATTAAAATCAGTAAGTAAGCTAAAACACAATAAGCTTCTTGGGGTAATAGGGGTGCCAGGAGATAGAAAGAATGATTGCATATCTAGTATTGGAAAGTTATGTGTAGAATTTTTTGATAAGGTCTATATAAAAGAAGATGAAGATAAAAGAGGAAGGGAGAATGGGGAAGTTGCAAAAATTTTAAGAAATTCTATGAATAAGTATAGTGAAGAAAAAGTGAAAATTGTATTGGATGAAAAAGAAGCATTAAAACAAGCGTTATTTAGTGCTAAGGCAGGAGACTATATAGTTGTATTTTATGAGCATTTAGATCCGCTTTTAGAGGTTTTAAGAGATTATAGGGAATTCGAAGAAAATAGAAGTTTAGCAAATTTATAAAAAAGGGGCTGTAAAAAAAGTCCTAAAAATCAAACGACCATACTAGCTCAAAAGCTTGTATGGTTGTTTTTTTCATATACTTATATTTTTT
>NZ_FPBY01000151.1 GCF_900116755.1 Clostridium sp. DSM 8431 | reverse complement strand
AAACACATTTGTACACTTTTTTATTAACTATAGACTTCCTCCTCCTTATATTAATAGTATTGTATTTATTCTTTAAATTTATAATTTAACATAAAAAAAAGAGACTTATGTATGTATAACGCAACCCTAACCGTTATACATAAGTCTCACAATTAAAAACAAAGCCAGATGATTAAAATCATCAGTATGTTGACTTTGTCACAAACTTCAACGAAGTTTGCCTGCTACTCCCTCATGCCTGAAAGTACAATTAACTATCTCATTATACTGTCCTTAAGCCAATAAGTCAATGACAAAATTTAGTTTTTCAGTGCTCTCATAGCATTTAAAATAGCTATTACAGTAACTCCTACATCAGCAAAAACACCTTCCCACATATTTGCTAATCCAAATAAGCTTAATATAAGTACTAATGTTTTTATTCCTAAAGCAAATATTATATTTTGCCATAGTATTCTAATAGTTTTCTTTGCTACTTTAATTCCTTCACCTAAAGATGATATTTCATCGTTCATTAAGACTACGTCTGCTGCTTCAATAGCTGCATCTGACCCTATAGCTCCCATTGCAGCTCCTATATCTGCTCTTGCAAGAACTGGTGCATCATTTATACCGTCTCCAACAAACATAACCTTATCTTTCTCACCTTTATTATTAAGAAGCTCTTCTACTTTAGCCACCTTATCTCCTGGAAGAAGTTCAGAGTAAACCTTTGTTATTCCTAATTTTGAAGCAACAGCATCTGCAGCTTTTTTATTATCCCCTGTAAGCATTACAATGTTTTTAACGCCAACTTGTTTTAATAATTCAATACCTTCTTTAGAATCTTTCTTTATCTCATCAGAAATTACTATATATCCTCTATAAGTTCCATCTATTGAAACATGTACTATAGTTCCTTCTTCAGAAACCCTTTCATGTTTAATATCAAACTTTTTCATAAGTTTTTCATTTCCAATTAATACTTCATGTTTATCAATATAAGCTTTAACACCATTACCAGCTATTTCTTCATAATCCTTAGCTAAGTCTTGGTTTACTTCCTTGTCATATGCATTCATTATAGATTTTGCTATAGGATGGTTTGAAAAACTTTCTCCTATTGCTGCTATCTTTAATAGCTCATCTTTTTCTATTCCAACAGGGTTGATTTTAACAACATTGAAAACACCTTTTGTTAATGTTCCTGTTTTATCAAAAACAACTGTATTAACATCTTTTAATATTTCTAAATAGTTGCCACCTTTAACAAGAACACCTTTCTTAGAAGCACCTCCAATTCCTGCAAATAAAGCAAGAGGAATAGAAACAACTAATGCACACGGACATGATACAACTAAGAATATAAGTGCTTTGTAAATCCATTCTGAAAATACTGCATCCCTAATAAATAATGGAGGTATTATAGCTACTGCTAAAGCAGCAAACACTACTATTGGTGTATAGTATCTAGCAAATTTAGTGATAAACTTTTCAGTTTTTGCTTTTTTATTACCTGCATTTTCTACTAATTCTAAAATTCTAGATACTGTAGACTCTCCATATTCTTTAGTAACCTTAACTTTTATAACACCTGAAAGATTTATAGTTCCTGATAAAATTTCATCATCTTTCTTTGCATTTCTAGGAACAGATTCTCCTGTTAATGCTGCTGTATCTAAAGTAGTATTTCCTTCAATTATAATTCCATCAACAGGCACTCTTTCACCTGGTTTTATTAAAATAACATCATCAATTTCAACTTCTTCTGGACTTATCTTTTTCTCTTTGCCGTCCATTAATAATGTAGCATATTCAGCCTTTATATCCATAAGTGATGATATTGATTTTCTTGACTTATTTACTGCATATCCTTGGAATAACTCACCTATTTCATAGAACAACATAACAGCTACAGCTTCATGGTATTCACCAACAGCAAAGGCACCAACAGTGGCTACTGTCATTAAGAAATTTTCATCAAAGACTTCACCTTTTAAGATATTTCTTACTGCATTATAAACAACTTCTCCTCCAATAAGTATGTAACTTAGTACAAATAATATTATTGAAAAGTTGAAACTTTCATTAGTTAAAATAGCTATAACATATAATATAGTACCTACTATCAGTGAATATTTCTGCTTATTTCCCATTTCTCCATGGTTATGTTCATGATCATGACCATGCTCGTGTTCATGTTCGTGACCATGTTCATCTTCACCACAGCATCCATCTGTACAAGTAGTTTTAGAATTACCTCTATTAACCTTACCTGATTTTACTTCTTCAACTAAAACACCTGGTTCTAATTTATTAACTATATCTCTAACCTTTTCTATAAGATCATTATTATCTACACCTTCATTTTTTTCGATCACTATAAATCCCATAGAAAAATTCATAGTAGCTTCTTTAACTTCCTTAAGTTCATTTACTTTATTTTCAATCTTAGCTGCACAGTTTGCACAATCCAATCCTTTTAATTTTAGTTTTAGTTCCCTACTTTGATTATGATTATGATCATTATCATCATAGCGTCCATCTTTATGTTTATTAATCTTTTTGCTTGATTCTACTTCTTCAACTAAAACATCTGGCTCTAACTTATTAACTATATCTGAAGCTTTCTTTATCACTTCATTTCTATCTACATTTTCATTAATTTCAATTAATATAAATCCCATTGAGAAATTCATATTAGCTTCCTTAACTTCTTCTAGATCATTTACCTTTTTTTCAATTTTAGCTGCACAGTTTGCACAATCTAATCCTTTTAATTGTAGCTTTATATCTCTCTTATTTTCCCCCATTATATTACACCTCGTCTATAATTACACCCGCTTCTGATTTATCGATTATATCTGTAACTTTCTTTATAAGATCATCCTTATTAACATTATCCTTCTTGATAATTGTAATAATGCCCATTTCAAAGTTCATAACAGCATCTTGTACTTCATCTAGAGCATTTACTTTTTCTTCAACTCTAACTGCTCTACTAGGCGAGTCTAATCCTTTTAATCTTAATTTTATATTATCCTTACTTCTTTTAAATTCATCTTTTTTTTGAACTGGTACTTCTTCTACAACTATACCTGCTTCTGTTTCATCAACTATGTCTATAACCTTCTTTATAAGTTCCCCTTTATCAGCATCATTTTTCTTAATAATCACAATTATTCCCATTAAAAAATTTATTGTAGCTTGATCAACTTCCTCTAAATCATTTACCTTTTTTTCAATTTCAACTGCTTTACTAGAAGAATCTAATCCATTTAATTTTAGTTTTATATTATTCTTTGAATCATATTCTTGCGCAAGATTTTTCTCTCTTACTAATTCCTCTTCTAAAATTACATCTGCTTCTAATTCTTTAATGTTTTCATTTTCCATAATTATGCCTCCTACTCAGTAATATGTCTAAGTCCCTCATCAAAAATGTGTTTGATATGTTCATCATCTAACGAATAATAGACAACCTTTCCCTCTCTTCTGTATCTTACTAGTCTGGCTATTTTTAAAGTCCTAAGCTGATGAGAGATTGCTGATTGAGAAACATTTAAAAGAGCTGCTAAATCGCACACACACATCTCTGACTTAAACAAAGCACATATTATTTTAATTCTTGTGGAATCTCCAAAGACTTTAAAGAATTCTGCTAAATCATATAATACTTCATCTGATGGTATTGTTTCGCTTATTTCTCTAACCTTATCTTCATGAATAATTGTATAGCTACAGCTATCAATATTGTTTTTATCTTCTGCCATAGTACTTCCTCCCTTTATCATATGAACAAGTGCTCATATGTTGATTTAATAATATATCTTTTTTATTATTTTGTAAATAGAATTTACTAAAATTTTTCAAAAAAAGAAAAACCTCTTTTAAGAGATTTTTCTTTCTTGTAAATTATTCTTTTCTATCTGGCTTAGCACTGCCCCTACTATACTGCTGCATACAAATGAAGCATAATCAAGGTCATTGCGAAGCTCAATATTTTCTTCATAGCTTTTAATATTATCATCTATAAACTTTTTAATGTTATTAATTTCAAGAAAACTGCAAACTGAGCTTTTAAAATTAAAGTCCTTTGCATATTTTGCTAATCTTTTCTCATATGAAACATGTCTTTTAAAATTATCTTTGAATCTCCATCTTCTATTGTGAGCCAAACAAAAATAGTCACAAAGGAAGTGGCATACTACCCCTAGTTCTGCACTAAACTTCTTTTTACCATAGACATATAAAACTTCATTCTCAGATAAGGATGACAAAAACTTAATTTTACATAAAATCATATCAATGCTCTCATTGTAATAATGTTTTTTTAATTTATACTTTGAAACATAATCTGGTTTTATATTACCCCACATAAATTTCTTTCTGTCAATCAAATACTCGTTTTCTTTACTTGCTCGTTTTAAAATATTATCAGCTAATATTTTATGAGTGTTCATAAGCAAATAGCAACACATCCTCTTATAAATTCTTTGAATATATTATACACCACTCCCCCATAAAAGAAACTTAAAAATTTATTACATAACGAAAAAAGATATCCTTATTTACAAGGATATCCTTCAAATCTCAAAGATATTTCTTATATTCCTGTTGTTTACATAGATTATTTAAAAGATGCTTAATATCTTGATCTTTATTCCTGTCCATAACCAAAATAACATCTCCTGCATCTACAACAACCAGATCTTTTATTCCTAAACCAATTATTAAATTTTTATCTCCAAAAATAGAACAATTTTCACATTCCTCTAAATAAACATTATTAGATACGCTATTATTTCTATAACTTCCTAAAAATCTGCTTAATGAAGTAAAGCTTCCTATATCGTCCCATGAAAAATCACACTTTATAACAAATGCTTTTCTTGTTCTTTGCATTACTCCAAAATCTATAGAAATACCATCAATCCTTTCATACTGTTCATTTATTACTTGCTCTTCATCCTCTTCTCCAATATGTTTATATATTTCCATAAGAGCTTTGTACATTTTAGGAATATACTTTTCTATTTCTCTTAAAATCACATCAGCTCTAAATACAAACATACCAGAATTCCAGAGATAACTACCCTTCATTAAAAAATCTCTAGCAACTTCAGCATTAGGCTTTTCCGTAAATCTAGTAACTTTATAACTTGGAATATTAGAAGCTATCCTTTCTCCCACTTCAATATATCCATACCCCGTTTCCGCTCTAGTAGGAGTTATTCCAAGAGTTACTATTCCTCTTCTTCTATTAGCAATATCAACTGCTTGCTTTATAGTGTCTAAGTAACTTTTTTCTCCCTCTATATAATGATCTGATGGAAGAACAACCATTACTGCATCTCCATCTTTTTTTAGAAGTTTTACGGCCGACATACCTATACATGTTGCAGTTGCAATTAATAACTATTTAGGTTTATAGTTTTTTTCAATTGTAAGTTTGTTTGTAATCAAAGAACTATGATAATTTAGAATGTAGAATGTACAATGTAGAATGGTGGATGAAATTCCTACAGAATTTCTTTAATTATATTTTTCTAAACTTGGCTCTGCCGAGTTTATTCCTTCATTCTTAATTCTCAATTCTTAATTCTTAATTTTCATTGCATGTTTTTATTATGCTGCTTAGTATTCTGCATATTTCATCACAGTCTTTAAGTATTTCATTTGATTCTTCTTTTGATAAAATATGTGTGACGGTCATTAGTTCTAGCCAATATTCTGTTTCTTTGGCTTCTTTAAGTGCTATACCTAATTTACATTTAAAATCTGCTTTACTTATTCCATTTACTCCTTCTCTAACATTTGCTCCAATACTTGTACCTGATCTTAGTAACTGCTTTGATAATATATACTCTCTTTTCTCATTAACTAGCTTTTTGTATAGGTTAACTATTTTTATAGCAAACAAAAATGATTTATCTAAAATAATGTTACTTCCCATAGCTACCTCCTTATATTGGTATACTATGAGTATTACCATTCAATTTAAAATTTAGAATGTAAAATGTAGAATGAATGATGAAATTCCTACGGAATTTCTTTAATTATATTTTTTCTAAACTTGGCAAAGCCGAGTTTATTCCTTCATTCTCAATTCTTAATTCTAAATTCTTAATTCTTCATGACTTTCCATTTAATTTTTATAATGCCATTAGTATTAACTTCAATCTTCTCAATCACTTCTTTAAGCATAGCATTACTCCACTTTTCAACCGGTACTTTTACTATCGCTTCAACTGATTTTTTTAAGTTCTTAGTATTATCCTCTGGCATATTATCTAACTTTTCTTCTAATACTTGTTTATTATTTATTAAAGTATTAAGAGTATTTGATATGCTTTCATTTTGTAATTTAAACTGTACTGCATTTATAGTTCCTTCTGAATAAAGATTTAATAAATTATTTGATAGAAGTATCTGCTTATCAATCTGCTTTTGTACTTCCTTTATTTCATTCTCTAATGATACTTTAACATCATTTTTATTCACAATTACTATATCTCTAAAATTATTTTCCACAATTCTATCAAGCTTTTCTTTTATATAATCTACTAAAACTTCCTCTTGAATAAAATTTGAACTATGACCACAATTCAAACCTTGTCTTTCATACTCTATACAATTATAAAATGGCTTTCTATTCTTCTTTCTTCTTATAGTCATAGAACTTCCACAACTACACTTTAATAAATTGCTAAATAAACTTGCATTAGATGATCTTTCATTACCTACAATGCTATATCTTGCTTTATGTGCCTTTTCTGAATTAGCTTTAAATATCTTATTGGCTTCTAAGAAAGTTTTATCATCAATTATAGCTTTATGATTATTATAATGTCTTACCCATTGATCTTTAGGTATCTGTTTAGATTTCTTTATGGTAACATCTATAGATTGAGTTTTATTTTGAACTAAAACCCCTGTATAAACTTCATTAGTAATTAGATTCTTTATAGTATTGCTTCTCCATACTCCACCCTTCTTTGTTGCAATTCCTTCTGCATCAAGTATCTTTGCTATTTTACCAGTACCATTGCCCTGTAGATATAATTTAAAAATTCTTTTTACAACTGTGGCTTCAACCTCATTTATAACAAAATTCTTTTTTTCTTTGTCATATTCATATCCATAAGGTGCTATACAGTTATAAACCTTACCTACGTCTTTAAAATGTTCAAATACTGTCTTTATACGTTTTGAAGTATTCTGGCTTTCCTGTTCACTAATCCAACTGAAAAGACCAAACTTAGTTGCATCTAATTCACTATCTAAACTGTCTTCAATAAAGATAATTCTAATTCCATTCTCCCTTAGTTCTTTAATTGCTCCAAGCGTTTCTATCATATTGCGTCCAAATCTACTGTAGGATTTACATAATAAAATATCATATTTTTTCTTCTTACCATCTTCAAGCATCTTAAGCCATTTCACTCTTTTATATGCTTTTGTACCACTAACACCATCATCAACATAAGACTTATATAAAATCCATTTATTCATCTCTATCCAAGTTTTATATATTTCTTCTTGATTCCTTATACTTGACTTTTGTTCTTCTCTTTCTGTACTAACACGACTAAATGTTGCTACCTTTTTCATACGTTTAATCCTCCATTTGTATTGATTATAACAAAAAAAGTCCTGTAACTAAACAAGACTACATACACTATTTAATACTTCATTTATTTCTTTATCTCCATAGGTATTAACAAAAGTAAGAATCTTTCTTCCTACTTTTTTTATTTCTATATCAATGATATCATCACTATAAATCACTTTTCTTTCATTAGTTTTTAAATTATCACAAAACTCTTGATACTCTTTCTCCTCCATAAAATCACATATATTAAATGCCATACTCTCTCCTAAAAACCTACTTATTTCATCTTATGATTAAAGGAATGAATTAATTACTGTTTTAATCACCCTTTCACCACTATTTGTGACAATAGGCATTGATTTTGTAAAAAGTATTCTGTTTTCAAGATTTTTTCATAACTATTTTTTATTAGTTTCTAAAACTTATTTTTTATGGCTGTGGAATGTAACCCGATAACAGCAATAAATAAAAAAAGAGAGATCTAGTGGTGAGGGCACTGAAAAACTTTAAGTTTTTCTAGTGCGCTATTCCAAAATCAAAAAG
>NZ_FPBY01000226.1 GCF_900116755.1 Clostridium sp. DSM 8431 | reverse complement strand
TCTTTGATAGAATCAATTGTATTCACCTCATTTCTTTTTTGTATCCTATAATAGTATTCAAAGATACGCAAAATAGTATTCAAAGATACACAAAAGACATATTAGTGAGGTGATATCATTAATAAACATCTAAAGGTTATTAGACAAATCTATAAATCTCTATTTCTGAAGTTTGTTATTTTTTAGTACACTTTTCTAAGGTTTTATAATATTTTTGTAACTGTTACTTAACCCCTTATTAACACCTTTGTTACTAACATCTACCCAGTGCTTTCCGGAAACGACTACATTAAGCTTGTCCCCAAGAGATGTACTTATAGTTTTATAAGAGTGCTCCTTTGAATCATAAGGATCATATACTGCAATTTTAAAAATATCATCATCTATATTATCAAAATCATCTACAATAATTCTTTTTACATAATACTTAAATATTTCAGAGGATAAATCTTCGTTAATTTTTTTCATATAAGCCCCTTTAGTCCCACATAATACAAGTTCCACATCAGAAATAGAGTTGCGCATACCTTTACTACTTCTTTTACATATTCTTTATCAATAGCACTAATTTTAGGTTCTTTATTTTTCTCTGCAATATATGAACCATTATCACAAATAAAATATAAATCATCACTTACTGGTTTAAAATTTTCATATAAAGTAAAATAAGGTCTCCCACTTGCCACTACAAATTTAACATTTCTTTCCTTAAGTTTTTCTAATACTTCAAAAAAACCTTCTGGAAGGTTACTATTTTCATCTAAAAGAGTACCATCCATATCTGTTGCTATTAATTTAATCATTTTATTCACCCTCTTTTGTTTTTTTAGAAAGAACATTCCAAAATAAAATTTAGAATGTTCCTTTTTTAAATTACTATGTTTTATTTTTCAAAAGCTTCATTTAACTTTTCTGTACCAGGTAAAACAAATCTACCATCTTTAATAATTACAGTTTTTTCACCCTTCTTATTATACACTGATATTTCACCAAGTTCATCATATGGTATAGTAATATCTGTATGACAATTAAAATAAGCTTTTTCCATATCAGTTTTTCTTAAGATTGAGCATTCATTGTCTCTTGCCACAATTTCTTTTCCATTTGGATTGTAAACTTTATGGTCCTCACTCATTGAATAACAAGTATCTCCCATAGCAAAATGTGGTCCTGTTTTTTCTGCTATTAAGATTGGTAATTTACCTTGAATATTATACTTTTGACCCATAACATAAGCAGTAGTGTTAGTTCCAATAGCAAATTCTCCTATAGGTACAGTTTCATGATTAAATAATATATTTTCCTTAACAAACTTTAGATTATCTTCTTCTTTATCAAAGTTTTTGCAAGTATACTTATCAATCATTCCGTCTTTTAAGTCTATTTCTAAATCCTTATACTGTAAACCATTTAAGAATACTTCTGTTACATGAAGTTTACCATTTGTATCTTTTAATACTGGTGACGTAAATACTTCCCCTACTGGAATGTTAACATCTGCTGTACAGTTTTCAAAAATAGTTTCTTTTTCAGGATCTTTAAGTTTATATAAATTAACTTTTAAATCTGTTTTATTCTCACCCATACCTAAAACATGAACATAATCACCTTTATCTAAGGCATCAATTATAGTTTGTTGTATTTCAGCATAAAGCTTATTATCAAGATTATTTAATTTTACTGTTTCATTAAATATAGCTTCAAAATCTTCACCTATATCAGGAGTTGGATAAGCTATTATTGTAAAACTTGTTTCACTTCTCTTTAAAGCTTTAGAAATTGTAATTCCAAATTCTCTTTTAAATTTAGAATCTAATTTAAGTTGCTCTTTTGTAAGGCTTATGGCTTCTTCTTTATTTTTAGGTTCAAAAGTTTCTTCTCCAAAAGTTTCTATGGCAGCAGGTCCTGCATATAATCCTAGTTCATCACTATACTTTTCAGATATTTCTTTTAAGTTTTTCATTCTCATTTGAGTATATTCATCTGTAAAGTATATTCCATAATCATATCTGTGATCATACTTATATTGTCTATTAGTAAAGTATTCTTGGTAAAGAGTATAAATAGGTGTTAATCCTATTTTCTCAAATTCAATCCCTGCATATTTAGCCATTCTTTCAAAACCTATAGAATAATAGATATTAACATATTTTTTACTCTTTAAATCAAGTTTTGCAAGTTCATATCCTCTTACATATCCACTGACATAAGTATTTACCATATCATCTATCTTCTTTTGTGAAAGATTTTTAAAGAATTCAGCTATCTTAACTTCTCTTTCAGTTATATAACTATCATATTTGTATAAATATCTTAAATCATTTAAATCTGAATTTTTTATTATATGTCCTGAATAATTTAAAGATGTATCAAAATATCTTCTTAAATATAATTCAGTTTTTAAGCTGTCCTCATCATATGCATCCTTTGTTATAATAGATTTTACTTCTTCTAATGATTTTTCATCTTTAGATAATACTTCATATACATTAACAAATAGTTTTATTGGTGAAACCATATTAAAAATCTTATAAGAAAATGCGTCTTCTATTCTATCTCTAAGCTTTGTATATATAAGACTTAAAGCTTCACCACATTCTTTTCCTAATGTACTTACAGCAAAGGAAGGATTAGCAAAAGACATATCATAATTTTCTAATAAAATATCTTTAAAAATATCTTTATTTAAATCTTTAATTTCTTCTAAAGACATTTTTTCAATATCTCCACTTTCTACATTATCAGTTATTCTTTTTAAGTTAAGAATAAAATCACTTACTTCAAGAAAATAATTTCTAAGTTGTCCTTCTACACTTTTATCATCTTTGATTAATTGAACTTTTTCTATGCATTCTTCATATTCTTTTAGAAACTTAGAATTTTCTTTTTTAAATAATTCTACAAAATTCATATTATGCTTCCCCTTCTTTATTAATATTAACAACTTATTATTTTACCATGTTTCGCCATTAATTAAAATGTTATCCGTTAAAACATCCCTAACTGTTTAAATAAAAATATCCATACAAATAATGTGAAACTTGCAATAGCAGAAGTAAATATTACTGTATTTCCAGCAAGGCTTCCATCACTATCCATTTGCTGAGCCATAGTATAGGATGAAACTGCACATGGTGATGCAAAAATTCCTATAAGAGTTATAAAACCAACACCCCTAATTCCTATTAAGGCAGCTAAAGATAAAGCTACTGCTGGAACTAATATTAAACGTCCCATAACACATATTATAAGATTTTTATATTCCTTTTCTACGCTTTCTAAATTAAAAGATGCTCCTAAAACTATTAAGGCCATTGGTGTTGCAGAAGCTGATATTTGTGATATTGTCTTTTCCATAACCTTAGGCATAGAAATATCTAAAGAAGCAAAAATAAGGCCTGCAATAGCTCCTAAAATGAGAGGATTTTTAAGAATTCCTTTAATAACTTTTTTTAAATCAACCTGAGTTCCTCTAAAACATTCTAAGGTTATTACAGCTAACACATTATATAATGGTACAATAATTGCTACCATTATAGCAGTAATACCAATATTACCTTCACCTGCTAAATTAGCTGCCACAGGAAAACCCATAAGCACAAAATTACTTCTATATATTGCTTGTATCATGGCGCCTCTTTTTTTATTGCTTTTTTCAATTTTTAATACAAATAGTAATGCTAACAAATACATAATTAAAACTAAACTTACTGAGAAAATTGTAAGCTTTAAATCAAAAGTTTCTGAAATCTTTACATTATAAACATTTGAAAACATTAATATTGGAAATAAAGCTTTAAATATCATAGCATTAACATGAGTTAATTCTGTATCATTAAGTATCTTTAATTTTCTAACTATAACTCCCAAAATAAGCATAGAGAACATTGGAATTACAGCTTCTATTGATATAATGAAATTATTCATTTTTTCTCCTCCCCAATAATTCATTATATCATCTTAATTTGTATGGGTACATATTTATTGGTTCAATTATGAAATAGAGTGATAAATTAAACTAGCTATTCAAATATAGGTGGACGGCCTTTAAAATTCTTGATTTTATAAGGATGTTCATCCCTTATAAACAGTGGATATTCTTGAATTTTATCAAAAATATATTTAAATAAAGATAAATAATTAGCTAAGTATTTAGTTTAAACTCCTCTGTAGACAGAGATAAATCTTTTTATATTGCTGTGAATACTATTTATTCTTTGAATGTTAAAACCTTTGAAACTATGTTTTCCTTTTGGAATGGCTATATGATTAAGCTTACAATAGGCAGACAAAGTTTTATATGAATATAGACTATCAGTTATAAAAGTACTTTTTGCATTAATCACTTTTCCCACACTTCTTATAAGATCATTACTTGAAGGCTTTCCCATTGTAATTGGAGCAATATAAAAACTATTGTCACTATCTAAGGCTGT
>NZ_FPBY01000186.1 GCF_900116755.1 Clostridium sp. DSM 8431 | reverse complement strand
CAAATCAGAAATGTATTATAATACTAATTTTAAAAGTGAAGATGAATTACGTGAAGCAATAAAGGATTACATATTTTTCTACAATAACAGCAGGTATCAAGAACGCTTCAATAATCTTACTCCTACTGAAGTGAGACAGGCTGCAATGGTTTCAATACCCCCTGTGCAATATCCTATACTTGAAAATAAACGTATTTTAGCATACAAGGCTATGCTATTAGAAAAAAGAGAAAAATCGAATAGAAAATGCGACCCTAATTAAGATCGCATTTTCTCAAAAATTTTATTTATTTTGCCTGTCTACTTGACAGGGGTCTGTTCAGAAATAGCTTTAGGATCAAGTTTACAAATAATTTTATTTGTTGCTCCTATATTAATTTTTATAAGTTTATTCTTTACTCCAATGAGTATAATCTTTAATGAATTTGAACTTATAGCTTTAATAGCTTCCATTCTAATTGCCAACAAAATTTCCCATGATGGTGAATCAAACTGGCTAGAAGGAGCTACTCTATTAGCTGTTTATTTAATAATTGCAGCTGCATTTTTTATAGTTTAATACTAAAATCAAAGCAAAAAAGTCTCCATATTAGGAGACTTTTTTATACCTTACTAATTATTTATGATAAGTACTTAACATCTTCATATTTAATTTTTTCCAATTTAAAAACTCTATAATAATAAGTTGCTGCTAGCATTCCTGCTGCAACTATCCATGCACTTACTTCTGCTATAGGTATAGCTATAAAATCTAATGATGATACTAAAATAAAAACTGTACCTATTCTTGCTAAAAGTTCTGCAATTCCTGAAAGCATAGGAATAAAAGTATCTCCCATAGCTTGAAGTGATGACCTATAAATGAATAGCAAACCTAATACCCATAATCCTGCAGCTGTTACAACTTCATACTTATATCCAATATTAATTACTTCTACTTCAGCACTTGATACAAAAACAGCTAAAATTTCTTTTCCAAAAACAAATATTATTACTGTTAATATAAAATTTGCAATCACTAAAATAACATTGCTCTTTTTAACTCCCTCTTTTATTCTATCAATCTTTCCTGCCCCTAAATTTTGTCCTGTATATGTGGATATGGCAAGACCTGCAGTAGAACCTATCTGTTCTAAAATCCCTATAATTCTAGATGCTGTAGAATACGCTGCTACATAAATTTCTCCAAAGCCATTAACAACTACTTGTAAAATCATAACTCCTACTGCTGTTACTGAATTCATTAAAGCCACTGGAATTCCTAATTTAAATGATTGTACAAATAATTCTTCATTAAATCTCCAATGCTTTTTTTGTATTTTTATAATTTTAATTTTGCTCACTTTATATAAACAAAAAATAGATGAAATAAATTGTGCTATAACTGTTGCTAAAGCAGCACCTTTAACACCCATATCTAATATTAAAATAAATCCTAAATCTAAAATTATATTAATAATTGATGCAATTATTAAAGAATAAAATGGAGTTTTTCCATCTCCTAAAGCTCTTAATATTCCAGACAATGTATTAAAGAAAATTGTAATAATCATACCACCAAATATAATTTTCATATAATTATCAGCATCAGTAATTATAGAACCTGGTGTATTTAGTATTTCTAATAATACTCTTGAATAAATTACACTAGCTAATGATATTATAATTCCAATTAAAATATATAAATAAGCTGACATTGTTATTGCCTTACAGACTTTGTTATACTCCATCCCACCATAGTATTGAGAAACTAAAATTGACAATCCTTGAGTAAGTCCTAAAACAAAACCAAAAATTAAAAAATTCAAACTTCCTGTAGCTCCAACAGCTGCTAAGGCATCTACCCCTACACCTCTTCCTACTATAACTGCATCAACTACGTTATATAATTGTTGAAATATATTTCCTGCTAATAAAGGAAGAGTAAAATTAATAATTAATTTTACAGGATTACCCCTTGTCATATTTTGTATTGATTCCTTCTCCATAAATAGATCTCCTCCAAACCCAATATACTTTTTTACTTCCTTTATATTACATTTTTTCTTTTAAAAAATGTTAATATGTAAGCTAATATTATTGAAACTACAGATGCAATTAGAACTGATATCTTTGAAACATTTACTTCTAGTATTCTATTTGCAAAAGCTATTTCAGAAATAAATAGAGACATAGTAAATCCTATACCTGCAATTACTGAAACTACTAGCATATCACTCCATGAAACTCCCTTAGGCTTATATCCAATCTTTAATGCATTTGATATATATCCAAATAGCATAATGCCTAATGGCTTACCTATTACTAGCCCAAAAACTATCCCAAGCATAAGAGTGTAATCCTTAGATAAATTTAAATCACCAGCAAGATTAATTCCTGTATTTGCAAAAGCAAATAAAGGTAAAATAATAAAATTATCTATCTTCTCTAATCTATGTTGTAATTTATGACTTAAATCTTTTTCCCTATTATTTTCATCATAAACAGGTATGCAAAAAGCTAAAATAACTCCAGCTAAAGTAGCATGAACTCCACTATAAAGAACAGCAGCCCATAATAAAAGTCCAATAAATAAATATGTATATAAATTATTAATTTTTTCTATTCTTCTTACTAATAATAAAAGAATAGTTAATATTATTGCAGCAATAATACCTGCAATTTTTATTTTTTCAGTATAAAATACTCCTATTATAACTATAGATAATAAGTCATCTACTACTGCTAAAGTTAATAAAAATAATTTTAATTCTGGATTTAACTTATCCTTTAAAATAGCAAAAATTCCAATAGCAAAAGCTATATCTGTAGATAATGGTATACCTACGCCAATTTCAAAAGTGCTATGGAAATTAAACATTGTAAATATAAGTGCAGGCATAGCCATACCTCCAATTGCTGTAACTATTGGGAAAGACGCCTGTCTAAAACTTGATAACTTACCAAAAACAATTTCTCTCTTTATTTCACATCCAACTGCTAAAAAGAAAATTGCCATTAAAAAATCATTTATGAAAAAATGTATATTAAATTCTTCTCCAAAACCTATGTTATATAGAAAGTATTCATAATACTCTCTCAAAGGGGTATTAGCTAAAATTAATGATATTATGGTAACACATAATAATACTATCCCTGGAAATGCTTCAGAGTCTGTTATGCTCTGATTCTTTTCTTTAGTATATTCTTTCATATAAATCTCCTCTTGTATTCTTTAATAAAAGCACTAAAGCATAAAGCTTAGTAGCGTTTTTTTATTTTATCACATTTTTGTTTTTTAAATTCAATTATTAAATCTAATTATAAAATTCAATATAATGTTAATTTGTGTACATTCATTTATAAATAGAACTAAACACTTTCACCAAACTACTTTTAATTATTTTATAAAGTTGTTATTGAAGTGACAGCGGAAGTTCTAATCCATTCTCCTCCATCAGTTTCTTATTACTTAATATCTTAAAGGCTTCTCCTTGCTCTGAAATAACTCCATCAAAGAAAACTATAACTCTATCACATACATCTAATATCATATCTAAATCATGGCTAGTAATAATACTTGTATTTGGTATTTCTTTTATTAAATTAATCATTTCTCTTCTTGACTTTGGATCTAAAGAAACTGTAGGTTCATCCATTAATATTATTTCAGATTTCATAATAAAGATTCCAGCTAAAGCCACATTCTTTTTTTCTCCACCTGAAAGTTTATATATTTGTTTATCTTTGAGATGCTCTATATTAAAACTTTTAAGAATTTTACTAACTTCCTCTTTAACTATATCTTTTTCTACCTTGCTACTTCTAAGACCAAAGGCTATATCATCATAAACTCTATTCATAAAAAGTTGATTATCTGAATCTTGAAATACAAGCCCTAATTTTTTTCTTATGGCTTTCAAATTTTTCTTTTCTAACTTCAAACCATCTATAGTTATAGTTCCTCTTTCCGCTTCAATAAGACCTGTTAAAATTTTTAGTATAGTCGACTTACCTGCTCCATTAGCCCCTATAATACCAACCTTTTCTCCTTTATTAATGCTAAAGCTTATTTTCTTTAAAGCTTTAAAACCATCTGGATAAGTATAACTAATATTATCTACCTTAATAATTTCCTTCATAATAACCACCTATATAAAAATAAAAATTGCTGTCCACCCTACAAGATAAATAAAATCTATAGCCTTAAATTCTTCTGCACTATCAAAATATAAATCCCCTGTAAATCCTCTAAGACTCATGGCCAAATATATATTTTCTGACTTATCAATACTTTTTAATAAAAGTCTTCCCATTATACCACCAAAGTCCTTTAAACTCATAGATTTTTCACCTAAAGTTCTAAGCTCATAAGAAGCCTTTATTCTATAACATTCTTCAATTAAAACAACTATATATCTATATAAAAGAAGAATTTGATTCACTAATATCTTAGGAATCTTTAATCTAGTTAGCCCTAAGGCTACCTTATCCATACCTGTAGTGGCCAAAAGAAGACTTACTCCTACCAAACACATGATACATCTAAATAATAAAATAAATGCAAAATATATCTGATTATAGGAAAAATCTATTATTAAATTAATTATTGAAATTCCAATAACTACAGGTAATATAAATAAAACTTTCTTCAAAATATTTCTTACCTGTATCCTTCCAATAAGAAATATTAAAATTGGGTAAGCTAATATTACTCCTACATTTAACATTCTAAAATCTTTAATAAATAAAACTTTTATAACATATATAAATGTCACTAATATTTTAACAGTGGCATTTATTGAATGGATAAATGTATTACTATCTCCAAGCTCCTCTATCTGTCTAATATCAAATAATACCTTATTAATGTCTCTCAATTTTATATATTACACATTATCTATTTTCATTTTTCTATTTTTAGATAATATGTTTGCTCCTCCTATAGCTACTCCTAAAGTTATTAATGTACCAACAATCCCTACAACTGCACTTTTAAATTTCTTAACATAATCTGAATCATCTTCTGAATTCATCTCATAATCAGGGAATATTGATATTTTTTCTTGAATCTCTGTTGATATGTCTTGAGCTTTATTAGTATTATCTAATTCTGTACTTCCTGCTACATTTAAAATTGACCATTCTAGTCCATCTGGATTACCAGAAGCAAGAAGTGATACTCCTCCTCCAATAAATAAGGATGCTATTAAAAATATAGTCACCAATTTCTTTTTAGATATATTTCCACTAGTTTTTTCTTTGGATTCCTTAAATATTTCAGGCTTATTTTCATAAACAAAATTACAAATTAAACCTGTAGCCACACCTTCTACTAATCCAATTACTAAATGTATTGGTTGCATAAATAAAATGAAAGTTCCAAATGGTAGACTTGTAATTCCAGAAGCCAAAGTTTCAAGAACCACAAAGAATGCTCCTAATTGAAGTGATATTATTGATGCTAGAATAGAGCCAATCATTATTCTTTTCTTTGAAAAACCTTTTTTAATTATTTGTTTAAAGATAAGTTTATATCCCACAAAACATCCAAAGAAACTCATATTAATGATATTGCATCCCAAGGCTAATAGCCCTCCATCCCCAAACAAAAGACATTGTACTGCTAAAATTGAAATCATAGATATAAATGCTGCTTCTGGGCCTAGAAGTGCTGCTAAAATTACTGCACCTGAAATATGCCCACTTGAACCTGTCCCTGGTATTGTAAAATTCACCATTTGCGCTGCAAACACAAAGGCACTTCCTACCCCCATTAAAGGAACTTTACTTTGAAAATCTTCCTTAGTTTTAACCTTGTTAATAGAATATGCTGCAACTCCTGTTGATGCTGCGTACATAACTGCCCCAACTTGTGGAGTAATAAGTGCATCTGCCATATGCATATACATCACCCCTTTACTTTTTCTTTTATGTATATAAATAGTATTTTATCATATTTATACGTTTTTGTAACTAAATCCCCTAAAATCCACTATATTTAAAATTGTGATCATGAAAATAATAGAGAAAAATGTGATATATCTAAATAATTTAAAATCTGAACAGACCCCTGTCAAGTAGACAGGCAAAATAAATAAAATTTTTGAGAAAATGCGATCTTAATTAGGGTCGCATTTTCTATTCGATTTTTCTCTTTTTTCTAATAGCATAGCCTTGTATGCTAAAATACGTTTATTTTCAGGTATAGGATATTGCGCTGGGGTTATTGAAACCATTGCAGCCTGTCTCACTTCAGTAGGAGTAAGATTATTGAAGCGTTCTTGATACCTGCTGTTATTGTAGAAAAATATGTAATCCTTTATTGCTTCACGTAATTCATCTTCACTTTTAAAATTAGTATTATAATACATTTCTGATTTG
>NZ_FPBY01000167.1 GCF_900116755.1 Clostridium sp. DSM 8431 | reverse complement strand
TCTTGCAGGTGCAAGCTCCGCTATGTCGGAAATCTTACCATTAAAGCCTTTAGATATCATAGCATTCATGATATTTTCTAAATGCTTTAACTGAGGATTTGTTAAGTAAAAATCAAAATTTAATTGATTAAAAAATTTGTATATTGATGGTTCGTTTGATATAATTGTGTTCTGAAACATTTATGTATCTCCTTGTTGAATTTTGTGTAGGAACTTAATTATAACAGAGATTTATCATAAATGTTTTTTTATTTTATTCAGTTGTAAAATTATTCAAGCATTTTTGCACTATTATAGATGAATATAATTTTTTTACTGGTATATTTCCTATTATTATACTATATGCAGGCATAAACTCAATTAATACCAAAGTTCATCATAACGCTAAAGCATCACAAATCATACTTTAGTATATAGGTAATCTTTTACTAACATCTAGCAAAAAATTTTAAAAGGAATTTAATATATTAGATAGGTGAAAGTCCCTATTTATCATGTTTTACTCACTTGAAAATTTTATATTTTTAGATATGAACAAAGTGGCTGACGCCACGCTTTTCAGCGCAGGAATCAACTTTGTTTTGCCATGCAAAAGGTTCTAAAAGTAAAATAACTTCATATTAAAATACAATTTAACTATTTTGCTTTTAGGTTATTTTGCGTCCTACAATTATTTTTTAATGCATTTGACAACTTCCATATGAGAAAGCCAGTCAAAATCAGTGTTTAACATCAAAAAAATTTTATATTTTTGTATGCATTAAAAAATGCTTCATGAAGTTTTCTTCATGAAGCATCCTACTATTTTTTCTTTATATTATACAATTCCTTGTGCCATCATAGCATCTGCAACTTTCATAAATCCTGCTATATTAGCTCCTGCAAGGATATTCTTTTCAAGTCCATATTCTTTAGCAGCTGCACTTGAATTAGCATAGATATTCTTCATTATACCTTGAAGTTTTGCATCAACTTCTTCGAATGTCCAAGATAATCTCATGCTGTTTTGTGACATTTCTAAGGCTGAACAAGCAACTCCACCTGCATTAGCAGCCTTAGCTGGTCCAAACATTACTCCATTGCTTTGGAATACATTGATTGCTTCTAGTGATGATGGCATATTAGCACCTTCTGAAACTGCTATAGTACCATTCTTAACTAAAATTTCAGCTGATTCCTTATTAATTTCTCCTTGTGTAGCACATGGAAGAGCAATATCACATTTAACTTCCCAAATCTTTCTGCAACCTTCTACATATTTAGCTGTAGGAACTTTTTCAAGATATTCTTTAATTCTACCTCTCTTAACTTCCTTAATTTCCTTAACTACATCTAGGTTTATTCCATTTTCATCATAGATATAACCATTTGAATCACTCATAGCTACAACTTTAGCACCAAGTTCAGTTGCTTTTTCATTAGCATAAATAGCAACGTTTCCTGATCCTGAAATTACTACAGTTTTTCCTTTGAAGCTAGTTCCATTATCTTTTAGCATTTCTTCTGTGAAGTATACTAAACCATATCCAGTAGCTTGAGTTCTAGCTAAACTTCCACCGTATGTTAATCCTTTTCCAGTTAATACACCTTGATCGTTAGCAGCTCTTAATTTTTTATAATATCCATAAAGGTATCCGATTTCTCTTCCACCAACTCCGATATCCCCAGCTGGAACGTCTGTATCAAGACCTATATGTCTTTGAAGTTCTGACATGAAGCTTTGACAGAATCTCATAACTTCTGCATCAGATTTTCCCTTAGGATCGAAGTCTGATCCACCTTTACCACCACCGATTGGTAGTCCAGTTAATGAGTTTTTGAAAATTTGTTCAAATCCTAAGAATTTAATAATACTAATATTTACTGATGGATGGAATCTTAATCCACCTTTATAAGGCCCTATAGCACTATTAAATTGGATTCTATATCCTCTATTTACTTGAACCTTTCCATTATCATCTACCCATGGTACTCTGAATACTATTTGTCTTTCTGGTTCTACTATTCTTTCAAGTAAACCTGCTTCCATGAATTCAGGATGCTTATCAAATACAGGTACTAATGAATTTAATACTTCTGTTACTGCATCTTGGAATTCTTTTTCTCCATTATTTCTGCTCTTTACAGTTTCTAAAACTGAATCAACATACTGTCTCCCAATCATTTTTTACATCTCCTTAAAAATTAATTAACCAATGTATATATAATACACCAATTTGAAATATTTTTCTATATTTTACTAATATTTTTGTTATTGTATAATTATCCTCACATGTGTATACTATTTTTTATCAATTTGTTAAATATATCTCCACAATATAATTAATTTGTCAATTTAATCTTTTCAGCCTTCCCATTTTCTCATAAAACGCACTTTTATTTTGTCACATAATAAATAAAGGCATTCTTTATTTGTCAGAATAACCTTTATTGGAATTAGAAATAAAAACTTATTTTTTCCCATATAACTTAAAATAATAATTATTTCTTCAATTCTTTATTATGTTTTAAGTAAAAATTTATAAATATGCAAGATACCATAGCGCCAGTAGTTCCACATATTATATCCCACATAGTATCATGTAGACTATTAAGCTGCGATGTAAGACCAAAAATCTGATCTGTAGAAAATTCCCATATCTCCCATAGCCCTGCACATGCTATTGAAAAAATAAGAGGAAATATAAAAATAGTTTCTTTTTTCATTCCATTATCTAAAGAATTATTAGATAAATGCATATATATTACTAATCCTATTACACCAAGCAAAATGCCTGAAAGTAGATGCAAAAACTTATCATAATATTTAAAGGAATAAAAGTTAAATACACTGGCTAAATACATAGATATGAATATAAAAAATAGAGATACATAATATAAATAGTAGTAATTTTTCAAAAATGTCTTCTTAAATATATATATATCTACTAAAATAGTTATCATTATTAATCCTATTCTAGCTAACTTTTCTCCTTCACCATAAAAGTAATTCCATATAGCTGTAATGAACAATAATATATAAAATAAAGAAGTTATTAATTTATATTGTCCTTTCATTTTTTCACCTTCCTTTAATTATAGTATATTCAAAATTAATGATACTATAATACCAACTATCAAACCTCCTATATGACCATAGTTGTCTATTCCAGTAGATGTAAAGCCAATATATAGATTTAATAAAATTACAGATGAAATATTAAATACATAATTTCTACTTATGATTTTTCTATTTTTAAGAGTATATACAAGTAAAGCTCCTAATAATCCAAAAATTGCTCCTGAAGCACCAACCGCTAAGGTTCTTGGTGCCAATATAAAACTTAATAAACTTGATCCAATGGCCGATAAAACATACATAATGATATATTTTTTCTTGCCATAAATTTTTTCCACATCTGCTCCTGTTATATATAAACTATACATATTAAAAGCTATGTGCATAATATCAGCATGTAAAAAGGCTGCTGTGAATAATCTCCAAACTTGTCCATTCTCAATAGCAGGTCCATATTTAGCTCCCATTTTAAATAATGTCATACTATCTATATCTATAATATTACCTGACATTAATGCACTTATAATATAAACAATTATATTTATAGCAATTAAAGAAATTGTTATATTCATATCCTTAATTTTTTGTTTTTTCAACTTAGGATCTATTAGTTTTACAAACACCTGAGCTAAAGATGCAACTTCTTCATCACTATATAAAAGTTTATTATTTCTTTTATCTATGATAATTTTTTTAGAACGTATATTAATGGGCTCATATTTTCCATCAGTAAAAATAACAATTTGCAAAGAATAGGGCATATTTTTTTCCTGCAAATATCTTATAACATCAGCTTCATCTTCTACTGCATGAACACTATCAGTTATAATAACTGTATATAGCCCTCTTTGAAATCTTTTAATCCAAACTAATTTCTCTTCATAACCACTTTTGTATTGCTCAATATAAAAGCCTTCTTTATCAACTAAAAAATCACAGATAATCTTTGTTTTTTTATCCAATCCATATACCTCCTCTTTTTAATCTCAAACCTTTTATTTAAATAAAGCGTATACCCCACGCTTATATGCAAATTTTGGGTATACGCCTTAATTTTTTATATTTCCTTTTCCATCATATCAAGAAGTTCATTGAATCTTTTTATAGTAGCTTCTAAAGGCTCAGATGTAGTCATATCTACTCCTGCATCCTTTAATATATCAATTGGATACTTGCTTCCTCCACTCTTTAAAAATCCTTTATATTTATCAACAGCTCCTTCTTTTTTCTCTAATATTGATTTTGCAAAAGCTGATGCTGCTGCATAACCTGTTGCATATTGATATACATAAAAATCATTATAAAAGTGTGGAATTCTAGACCATTCTATATCGATGTCTTCATCTACTATCATATCTTCTCCAAAATATTTAACATTTAATTCATGCCACTTTTTATTATAGTCAGCGGCAGTCAAAGCTTCACCTTCATTTAATGCATTATGCACATAAAGTTCAAATTCTGCAAACATTAATTGTCTAAATACAGTAGTTCTTATTTGTTCAAGTTCTTGATTTATAAGATATAACTTCTTTTGCTTATCTTTTTCATTTTCTATCTTATAATTAATAAGAAGGGCTTCATTAGTTGTTGATGCTACTTCTGCACAGAATAAAGTATATCCTGCATAGTAATAATTCTGAGTTTTTCTTGAATAATAAGAATGGATTGAATGACCCATTTCATGAACTAAAGTTGATACATCATTAAGTTCATAATTATAGTTTAATAAAACATATGGCATTGTATCATATCCACCCCAGGAATACGCGCCACCTCTTTTTCCTTTATTTTGATAAATATCTATCCATCCATTTTTGATACCTTCATTAAATATATCAAGATATTCTTTTCCTAAAGGCTCTAATCCTTTGTTAGCAAGAGCAACAGCTTCATCAAAGGATATTTTTTCTTTTGGAACTTCAATTATTGGCACATATAAATCATACATATGAATTTCATCTAAACCTAAAAGCTTTTTCTTTAATCTAACATATCTATGAAGAGATGATAAATTATTATCTATAGTTTCAATAGATTTTTCGTAAACTGATAAAGGAATATCATTTGGTGCTAAAGATGCCTCTAAAGGTGAGTTATACTTTCTTACCTTTGCACTAAAATTAAAATTTTTCACACTTGCAGTAAGGGATGATGCTAAAGTATTTTCAATCTTTTTATATTGTCCAAACAATTTTTCAAAAGCTTCTTTTCTTACCCTTCTATCTGTGCTTTTTATAAATGAAGAATAATTTCCTTCTGTTAATTCCACCATTTCTCCATCTTCGTCTTTAATTTTATCAAAAGTCATATCTGCATTTGTAAGCATATTATAAATAGTTGAAGGTGCATCAAGGCAGTCTGAAGCTAATGCTAATAATTCTTCCATATCCTTTGTTAAAATATGCCTCTTTTCTTTTAATATATCTCTTAATAAGAAATCATACTTTTTAAATCTTTCATCATTATCTAATATATCTAATAAAAAACTATCGTCTAAAGAAAGAATTTCTGGTACAAAGAATGCAGTTTTGTTTGCAAATTCAGCCATATACGCATCAATTTTATTCATCATTGCCTGAGCTTTTTGATTAGTAGTATCTTCATCCGATTTCATATGTGCATATACATATAACTTCTCTGCTCTTCTAGATATCTTTTCATTAAATTCAAGATACTTTAATATCTCTTCCTTATCATTAAGTTTACCTTGAAAACTTTCATATTTAGGCACTTCTAATTGTACCTTTTTAAATTCTTCCTCCCAAGAATCACCATCTTTAAAAACTTTATCAAGCTTCCATTTAAATTCTTCAGAGATTTCCTCTCTCTTTTTTAAAACCTTTTCGCTCATTATTTAAGTGCCTTAAAATACTTTAAGGCTCCCTCCTTTCACAAAAAACTATTTATACTCTTCTTCTTTTCCTTTAATTGCTTCAAATACATTATCCATTTCTTCTTGAATAAGAGTAACAGCTTTATTAATTAATTCTTTCATATCATTATAATCTTCTTCATATTTAAATTTTAGTATGAAAGTTGGATTATATTCATCTAAATCTTCTTCTATTTCAAATCCTGCTTCCTTAAATCTTTCTTCATTAAATAAATCATATATTGCAGAGTATTCCCATTCTTCAACATCTTTATTAGTGTCAAAATATAGGTTAACTTCCTTATCTAATACAAAAAACTTTTTTACAAATAAAGCTCCTTCATTAACTTCAAAACTTCCAAGTTCCTTTGTTATATATCCATTTTCTTTATCTTTCTCCATTAATACTAAGCTTGAAAAATCCATTTAGTTCATCCTTTCAACTTTTTATATTTAGTATTTTCTTATATTATAGAGTTTATAATACATTTTAGGCAATAGTGTCAATATTTTTTCGTTTATTGTTTTGTAATATTATGGTAATATCATTCTGTAATAAATATGGAGGCTAATATTATGAATGATGTAGTAATTCCATACAATAGAAGAATAATAAAAAAACAAAAGTATAAAAGACGCAGAGCTATATCTAGAATTATATGTATTCTGTTACTTTTTACTCTTCTACTATTCTCTCTATATAAACTAAATAGAGAAATTAAATGCAGAGATCTTCAATATGCTGTAGAATATGAGCTTACTTCCGGTACCCCCTCTGAAAGGCTTTTAAGAGTTAGGCGTATAACTTTAATATTTAATGATAATGAATGCGCCGTTATTGAAGCTTCTGGATTATCTAAAGAAAGTCCTCATTATGAAACAAAAATTAAAGGAACCTTTAAAAAAGATAAATTCAACTCTTGGAAACTAACTCATATAGAAAAAACTTAATACTATGATAGTGCATTTTTACTTGAAAAATTTTATAGTCAAGTAACCAAACAGAATCCTAAGCTATTTTTAATGACTCAAAAATTTCTTCTATCGGCGTACCGCTTGCTGCAGCTTCATAGATAAATATTACTTTAGATTTTTGTAGATCCTTCTTAGCAGATTTATATCCAGTATTGAAGTGATAAGAATTATTAGAATACATTTTGCAATAAGTATAGTTTATTAA
>NZ_FPBY01000149.1 GCF_900116755.1 Clostridium sp. DSM 8431 | reverse complement strand
ATGATCTTCAATAAAATTATTAATTTCAGAAGATATAGATTTACGTAATGCGGAGCAAATAAAAAAGACAGCATTAGAAAATGATAATTTTCTATTTCTTGAAAATGAATTACCTAAACTGTAAGCTTCTTTAAATTCACTCGAAGTAATTAAATTGTTTGTATCTTTCAAAATTGCAGATAATAATGTTGTATTTTTCATAATATTAAACCTCACTATAAATTTATTTCTCTATAGCGAGGCTGCAAATTTTTTCTCTATTGTCAAGCTTTTTTTTATATTTTTTATTTTATTCTTAAGTTGACGACATTGTGAGTTCGGTGGGGACAAGCCAATTGTTACATCTACACTTTTAGCAGTTGTTACTACAGCAGTTTTCTCAAGCATGTTTGGTGCTGGAGCAGTTGTTGCTATCGGAGTTATAGTATTACCAATTTTATTGTCTTTAGGTATTCCTAAAGTTTCAGCGCTTATTTCATTCTTATTATCGATAGGTGCAGGTTTATATATAAACCCAGTTATATTTAATCAATATCAAGCATTTTATTTAGATGTTAACGGAGCACAAGCTTACTTTTATGATTCAACTTACTTAAGATGGGGATTTGTTGCTTTAGGAATTCAATTACTTGTGGCTATAATTGTTCCAATCATAGCTTTAAAGAGAAATAAAAGAGTTCATGCATGGGCAGCTCAAGCTCCAGTTGCAGAAGAAGAACCTAAATCAGCACCAACAATTGCTTTAATTACTCCATTTATACCAGTTATTTTAGCAATAGGACTTAATGTTCCTGTTATAGTTGGTTTCTTAGTGGCAAGTTTCTTTGCGCTAGCAGTATGTGGAAAACTTACTTCATATAAGGCAACTACAGAGGTATTTGGTAAAACTTTTTATGATGGTGCTATAGATACAGCTCCACTTGTAGGATTCATGTTAATGATCCCTATGTTTAATAAAGCAGCAGAATTATGTGTTCCATATTTCAATGCAGTTTTAGGTGGAATAATACCAAACAACACATTAGTAATTTGTATTGCATTTGCAGTGCTTGCACCTCTTGGAATGTTTAGAGGCCCATTTACATTAGCAGGATGTGGAGCGGCTACATTAGGAATTTTAAAGAGTGTTGGTTTCTCAAACCTTCTATTATTCCCATTAATGTATGCACCAACAATAACAATGAATATCTCATGTTGTATAACTCAATCTTGGATAGTATGGGGACTTGGATATACAAAAGTAGGTACAAAAGATTTCTTAAAGAGAAGTATACCAATAGGATGGATAATCTGTGCAATATTAAGTATAGTAACATTCTTCATGTTCGGTAGATAATATAAATACAAAAATTCCGTCTCACAAATATTTGTAAGGCGGAATTTCTTTGTATATATTAAAAATGATTATATAATATAAAAACAAAAAGATATAAAAAATAGCAAAAGAAGAGGGAATTAAGGTGAAAAAGAAAGTTTTACGAATAGGAATTGATGTCGGAGGAACTCATACGAAAGCAGTAGCTATAGATAATGATATTCATGAAATTATAGGAAAGTATTCTGTGAAAACTACTCATGATGATAAAGATGGAGTTGCTAGAGGGGGTGTTGAATCCTTTACTAAATGTTTAAAAGAGAATAATATATCTGCTGAAGATGTTGTATTTGTTGCACATAGCACAACTCAAGCAACTAATGCTCTTTTAGAAGGTGATGTTGTTCATGTTGGGATTTTAGGTATTATAGATAGTGGAATAGCAGGATTTCTTGCTGAAAAGCAAATGAATTTAAAAGATATCGATTTAGGTACAGGTAGAAAAATTAAAATATCTAGTGTTTTTATAAAAAAGAATCATTTTTCTGAAGAAGGTGTTAAGGAAAAGATTGACGAATTAAAGTCTTTAGGGGCAGAAGTGCTTGTAACATCTATGGCCTTTGGGGTAGATGATATTAGTTATGAAATAAAAGCAGCAAAGGTAGCAGAAAGTATGAATATGCCAGTGACTGTAGCCTCTGATATTACAAAGTTATATGGGCTCACAAGAAGAACAAAAACAGCAGCCATAAATGCAAGTATACTTCCTAAAATGCTTGCTGTTGCAGAAAGTACAGAAAAGTCAGTGAAAGATGAAGGGGTAAAGGTTCCACTTATGATAATGCGTGGTGATGGTGGTGCCATGGATATAAGTGAGATGAAAAAAAGACCTATATTAACAATGCTGTCAGGACCAGCTGCAAGTGTTATGGGTTCTTTAATGTATCTTAGAGTGTCAAATGAAATTTATTTTGAAGTTGGAGGGACATCCACTAATATTGGAGTTATAAAAAATGGAAGACCGGCTATTGATTATTCTGTTGTTGATGGTCATAAGACTCTTGTTACATCAATTGATGTAAGAGTACTTGGAGTAGCTGGCGGAAGTATGATAAGAGGAAACAAAGATGGAGTAATAGATGTGGGGCCTAGAAGTGCACATATTGCAGGACTTCCTTATGCAGCTTTTACAGATCCTGAAGAAATAGTTGAGCCTGAAATAGAGTTCTTTTCTCCTAAAGAAGGAGATCCTAAGGATTATATAGCTATAAAATTGAAAAGTGGAAAGAAGATTACTATAACTAATACTTGTGCTGCAAATGTATTAAATTTAGTAAAACCAGGACAGTTTGCTTACGGAAATAGAGAATCAGCAGTTAAAGCAATGCAGGTAGTAGCAGATTACATGAATATTACTGTAGAAAAATTAGCTGAAGATATATTAGAAAATACTTATAAAAAAATAGAACCAGTAATTTATGAATTAGCAGTAAAATATAAGCTTTCAAAAGATCAGCTTTCTCTTATTGGTGTTGGAGGGGGAACAGCATCCTTAATAAGATATTGCGCTGAAAAGATGAACGTAAATTATAGTATTCCTGAAAATTCAGAAGTTATGTCATCTATTGGAGTTGCATTATCTATGATTAGGGAAAGTGTGGAAAGGGTAATTCCAAGCCCTACAAAGGAAGATTTTAAGAAGATTAGAAATGAAGCTGTTAATAATGTTATTAAAAATGGTGCATCACAAGATACGGTTGTATTATCATATAGAATATGATAATACAACATCTAAGGTTAGAGCTATAGCTACAGGTTCTGCAGAGGTTAAGTCTACAGATCTTTTAAAAGAATGTGATGAAGATGAAGCAAAAAGTATTGCATCAAAGGATATGAATACACCTTTAGAAGATACAATACTTATAGAAAAAACTAAAAACTTTTTTATATTTAGAGGAGGAGAAAAAATTAGAATTCTAGATAAAAAAGGTTTTATTAAGGTCCAACGAAGTAAGGGGATGGCTAAGAAATGTAAGGCTAAGGAATATAGGGAAGTAGTTAAGGATATTTATGAAAAACTTACAGTATATAAAGATGATAGTGTTTTAAGGCCAGACTTTTATATATGTTCAGGAGCAAAGGTTATGGATTTTGATTCTTGTACAGAGTTAAATCAAAATTTAATGCTTATGGAATTAATAGTCCAAGAAGTAGAAGAAAATGAAGATATAGTGGTAGTGGGAGTTAAGAATGAAATATAAAGAAAACTTTGCAGAAAAATTTATGAAATCTCTTATGGGAAAAAAGGATTCTAGTATAAAGAGTGATAATGAAAAAATACCTGAAATAAGAAAAATGCTAGAAGATTTAATAGCTGTTTCAGATGATAAGTGGGGCAGGTATGCTTTTAGAAGAGAACCTTTAAATGGTAGATCTTCAGAAAAAGAAAGAAACCTTTTAATAAGTAAAGCTAATATTTGTGGAAGAGAAGAAGCGGAAAAGATAAAAGAAAAATTTAATACAGAAAGTATATATGAATGTACAGAAAAATTAAATTTGAATGTAGATTACCCAGATAAACCAGTGGGTGGAGCACATATATTATTTGCCCAGTTTGTAGAACCTAATAATATAAGTTTATTTAAAGATAGTCTTGATAAGGCGAAAAAACTTATAGAAGAAGAAAGTTTACATAATATTTTTGAAGAAGATTCTATAAGAGAAATACTTTTAGCTCATGAAGTGTTTCATTTTATAGAAGAAAAAAATGATGAGTTATTTAAGAAGACAGAAAAAATAAGACTTTGGAAATTAGGACCCTTAAAAAATGATTCCAGTATAGTAGCTTTAGGAGAAATTGCAGGAATGGCTTTTGCAAAAGAATTTTTAAAGCTTGAATTTTCACCTTATATATTAGATATATTTCTAGTGTACATATACAATAAAGAAGCATCATATATGCTTTATAAAGAAGTTATGAATATAAAGTAAAGGCTGCCTTTTTGGCGCCTTTTTTAATGCATAGAAAAGTATAAAATTTTTTTGATGTTAAACACTGATTTTGACTGGCTTTCTCCTATGGAAGTTGTGAGGTGCATTAAAAAATAATTGTAGGCCGCAAAAGAACCTAAAAGCAAAATAATAAATTGTATTTTAATATGAAATTATTTTACTTTTAGGACCTTTTGCATGGCAAAACAAAGCTGCTTCCTGCGCTGAAAAGCGTGGCGTCAGCCACTTTGTTCAGTTAGTTCATTTATTATAAAATCTTTAAATAAATTACTTTCTTTAGTTTTAGAACTATTTTTATTTGTAGCTAACACTAAATTATAACTTATAGGAGTTTTCAAAGGATGAACGGATAAATCATAATTGGTAAATGACTTTAACACAGTGTTTGCCATAAGGGTTATACCAAGATTTTCTAAAACTAATCCTAAAATAGTTTCAATTTTACAAACATCGTAAAGAACATTAGGTTTGAAATTTTCTTTTTTACATTCTTTTACACATGTATCATACATGCATGAGTTTGTACATAGTATAAAATTTTCACCTTTTAGATCCTTAAATGATATATATTTCTTTTTAGATAAAGGATGCTTGTTAGATGTAACAACAACTAATTCATCATCAGCTAAAGGATATATATTAAAAGAATCTTTATTTAAATTTATATCTCTAGCAATAGTTAGGTCTATTTCAGATTTTTCTAACATCTTAACTATAGCTGGATTTTCATCTTCACGAATATTTAGTTTTATATTTGGATATTTATTTTTAAATGCAGCAATTACAGATGTTAATCCATATTGGCTTATAACTGATATTGTTCCTATATTAAGGGAAGAAGCAGCTTCTATAGAGTGCTTTTTCATCTTATGAATAATATCATAGTAACTATTTAAAAGGTTTTCTGCATAAAGAGCAAAATCTTCTCCAGCAGGAGTGAGTTTTGTGATTCTTGAGTTTCTTTCAAACAGTACAGTATCAAATTCTTTTTCAAGTGCTTTAATTTGCTTTGATAATGCTGATTGGGGCATACAAAGCTCATCGGCAGCCTTTGAAAAAACTTGAAGTTTTTTTACTGTTAGTTAGAAAATATTCTATTTGTTCTATGCTGATAAAAATCGCCCTCCTTAATAAATGCTATATACACATCATAAAACTATAGCACAAAATATTTAAAAAGGGAAAATAATTTTAAATATATAGGAATCAATTATTATTTTGGATGTTTTTTATGTATTCTAAAATCTTAAAAGATAATTCTAACTTAAATAGCATATTATCAGTATCTAAAGAACAATTAATGATGTTTTCAATTTTATGAAATCTATAAAAGAAAGTACTTTTATGTATATTTAGTATAGTAGATGCTTTAATTACATTTCTGTTATTACTTAAATATATTTTTAAGGTTTTTAATAGTTCAGTATTATGAGTATTGTCATATTCTTTTAGCTCATTAATACAAGGATGTATAAGGGTTAGTAGGTTTATTTCTGAACTACAATTTGCAAGTAAATAGGTATCGATATAATCATTAAAAAATATTATATTATTTTTTAATGCTAAAGAAGAGGCAAATACAGCTTGGTTGAAGAAATAGGTTGTATCTAATATATTTAAAAATGGCGTGCTTATACCACATTTTAATTTATTTAATCTAAGGAATTTTTTAAATCTAACATATTCATTATTTGTTATTACAGAATTTAAATCACTAGTAATAAGAAAAACTAATTTTTCTTCATAATATGTAAATATTGAATTATTAAAAATATTTTTTATGTTTAGAAATAACTCCTTTAAAGCAAAGTTGTGTTTGTAATCTGCAGAGGTTTTTTTAAAGGGAATAGACATAATGATAAAGTATTTGTAAAGAGGAAAATTGATGTTATTAAATCTCTTTTTTAAGTAATCAATATTATCAATTTTATTTGAAATAAGATCATTTAAATAATATTCATAATCTGAACCAGAATTACTTATAAAGATATCATCTTTTTCAATTTGAATTGAAAGTACCTTAGCTAGAGTATCTGCTAAATCTAGATGCTCGTCTATAAATTCAGTATTTGTTTTTGGTATTCCAATATAGAAAGTTGTGAGACTATTTGTTTTAATAGGAGAAAAAATAAATTTATCATTAGTGTTTTTATCCTCAAAGAAAAAAGATTTGTTTATGGAATATATAGAATCAATACATTTATTTTTATTCATAAGATCTATAAGATTATTCATTAAGTAACAATCTCCATTATCAGTTTCTGTATAGGAATTAATTTCTCTAGCAAGAGAAGATTTTGCTATAATTTGATAGCTTGTATTTAAAATGAAAATAGGGTTTTTGAAGATAGTTTCAGCTGTGTCAACTATTTCTTGAATGTTATTTTTTTCAAATAAACTATTAAATATAATGCATTGTTTTTTATATAAATTATCCTTTGTCATGAAAACCTCTCCATTCATAAAAAAGTAGGAATTAGAATGAGAAAACAATCTGAAGTTCCTTCTTTTGTCTAATATCATAAAAAGTTTAAGATGATACTATTATATATATAATTTTACTACATAAATTACTTAGATGTTAAGTATAAATAATGGAGGTATAAATAAATGACTTATACGGTGTTAGGCGTAACAGCAGGAAGAAAAAATTCAAACTCAGAAATATTATTAAAAGAAGCATTACTTGAGTGTGCAAATCAAGGTGCAGACGTTAAAATGATTAATTTAAGAGATTATAATATTGAAGAATGTACAGGATGTACAGCATGTACTCATGGTTTTACAAATGGTAAAAACGTTGGTTGTACTTTAAAAGATAAAGATGATAAAGATGAAATTATGAAAGTTATGTTAAATGTAGATGCAGTTATATTTTCAGTACCAACTTATGACTTAATGCCTACAGCAACATTTACAAAATTCATGCATAGAAATTTAGCTTATGAATCATCATTTTTAGAGGCTATAGGAGCTGTAGAACATAAAGATAGAGTAGCGGGACTTATTGCAGTTGGAGGTTCAACTCGTTCATGGCAATCAATGGCACTTGAATCAATGCAAGCAACATGTTTTACTAATGACTTTAAAGTTGTAGACATGTTATTAGCAACAAGAGTTCCAACACCAAAGCAATGTCTTCTTCATGATGACCTTATAGAAAAGGCACGTAAAATGGGAGAAAATATAATGAAGTCTTTAAATACACCAGCTGAAGAAAGAGTATGGCTTGGAGAAGAAGATATGGGATGGTGTCCAAACTGTCACTCAAATGCTTTGATTTTAGGTGAAGTACAATGGGATGGACTTCATTTCCCTGTAGAATGTCAAGTATGTGGAGCAGGTGGAAACTTAGAAAAAACAGAAGATGGTAAGTGGAAGTTTGTAATTCAAGAAGATGGATTATGTAGAGATAGAACAGATGTTAAAGGTAGACAACATCATGGTGATGAAATAAATCATACTCAAGGTGGATTTTATACTAAAGAAAATCTTGCAATAGTAAAAGAAAAATTTGAAAAATATAAGAATATTAATTTCCCAGGAATAGAAATAGAAAGATAATAAATAAATTAATATATAGTAAAAAATAGGCCATAATTAAAAGAGGGCACTGAAAAAGTGCCCTTCGGAAAATTAAGTCCAAAAGATTGTTATTCAACAATCTTTTGGGCTTTTTATGTTATACTTAATTTATTAAATAATAAGGGTGATTAGAGTGATAAAAAAGCAAGAAACAATGATTTTAAGTGAATATACAGGAATTTATGATTTGGTTGTTCCCAAAGACAATATGCTGAGAAAAATTAATGAATTAATTGACTTTTCATTTGTTTATGACGAACTTTCTAATAAATATTGTTCTAATAATGGTAGAAATGCTATAGATCCAATTCGTATGTTTAAATATCTT
>NZ_FPBY01000105.1 GCF_900116755.1 Clostridium sp. DSM 8431 | reverse complement strand
ATAAAGATATAAAATTGAGAAAAACTTAGAATTTAATAGATTTTGTCCAATATAAAGGGGTTAATCCGATAACACTCCCTTTATTAATCTGTGAACTTACGTTCTTACTATCTTTCCCCACTTAATGAAATATATTCAATAGAAATAATATTAAAACGAAATAAAAACCTCGACAACACATTGCTGTATTGTCGAGGTTTTTATGGTGGAGGCGAGGGGTCAGTGGCGCACGATATTATCTATCATTCCTGACTATATCATAATCTTTTTTCTCAAAGATCCTTGGCGTATTATGAAAGCTCAATATAGTTTACGTCTTCCATCCTAGTATTCCATAGCTTAAAAAACCTTAGGAACCTATAAGTCGATACGAGGCTGTTAAATTTCTTTACATACCTCTCGGTATTACCACCACCATTACGTGCTGAGGCTTCACCGATAAAGCCAAGTTATTCACTTACATATCACTATGTAAGGCGACTCTGTTACAAATCGAACCCCTGTCCGAAAGCAGACCAGCCTGACTTCCTACGAGCGTAGTCTGTATATTAAATTTCGCTCCTTAGTACCCCTACAGACAGGAGACTAAGTCGCTAGCTTCATAAATACCCCTCTAGCTCAAAGCTTTGCTAGACTTCGTGTCCTACTTATAATGACACCAGTGACCCCAGACGTAGGCATCCAGGACTGATGAGCAGCGTTAAATTAAGCTGCTAATGCAAAATTGTCTTCTGCGTTTACATTTAATGCATAGCTGATTTACGAGTCATCCATGCTTTACTCGGCCCGCTTATCAAACCCATCTTACCCCCGTCGAAGCCAAAACGCCCCCATGAGTATAAGAAGAATTATCAAAACTTCAATATTTAGTTTTTAATTTCTTCAGTAATCTGATTATATACCACCTAAAATTCATTGTCAAATAGCAATTCTGTTTAGATTACTAAAGTTTTCTCATAAGATAAAAAATTTTATTTTTAATCCACCTTTTAGAAATAAACTTCTTAAAAATTAATAAACACCTATAAAAATATAGGTGTTTATTAATTTTATTACATATATAATTATGAATATTTTATAAAGGGCTTATTTTTCATTTAAACATAGTTTGTCTAAACTTGTAATCGTTTTACGACAAATAAATTTTAACATCTTATAAAATTTTAATATTGTTTTAAACTATCATTTTACTTGTTAATTTGTGATATCTTTCTAAACCTTGCTGGTGTTATATTAAAGACTTTATTAAATTCTTTATAAAAAGATTGTATATTAGGGAATCCATTTTCAAGAGCTATATATACTATTGCATAATCTGTATTTAAAAGTTCATCTCTACATTTATTAATTCTAACATTAGTAATATACTGTTTTACCGTCATATTTAAATTTTTCTTAAAGAATCTTTCAAAATGACCATAAGATAAATTAAACTTTTTTGCTAGCATATTAACACTAATATCCTCTGAATAATGATCTTCTATATATTTAGTTATTCCAAGAATTCTTTTTTTATCCCTATCACTATCCATTATTTTACCTGAATTTTTTATTCTTTTCTGATGTGATAATAAGATATGTACAATCATCATTAATATTCCTTCAATAATAACATTTTTATGTTCATCTTCCTCTTCATAATGCAATTCTATCTCTTTTAAAAGATCATAGATTTTCTCATTTAACTCTTTACTTTTAATTTGTTCAAAAAATATATAATCCATATCCTTAAAACATTTAATCAAAAAATCATACTTAACTTGAAGCATATAGCCCTTATAATCTTCATTTCCATCACCCTTAAGTGAATGCACATTTTTAGAATTAATAATATAAGCCTCATTCTTTGTTACGTTTACAATTTTACCTTCATCCCAAATATGTATACTCCCTTCAATAGGCATAATAATCTCAATACTTCTATGCCAATGCTTATGAATAACTTTTTGTTTCTCCTTAGTAACTTCAACTACTTCAAACTTTAAAGGCAAATCCTTATTCATCTGAATTTTTTCATATGTATTCATAATATACCCCCAGATGCAAAATACTAATTTTTTAACATTATAGCTTTATTTTTGAAGAAGTTCAATATAGGAATGACTCTATGATATTAATTTAACATAGAAGTATATTTAATAGAAAACTAATTTTTATAACCTAAATTGCAATAAGGACTTGTAGATTTAGGTTGAATAAAAGTTATTGTTTGTAATTGATTTACACCTAAACTTTCAAAATCACTATCAGAGATAAGTATGCATCTGAAATATTCCATGAGTTATCAAATTTTAATTCACTTGTAAGATCTGAATCATATAGATTAACTTCTTTTCCATATTGTCCTTTTTATTCTCGCCACATAATATCTATCTTCTAATGAATAAATAATTTAATTATGCAGATACTATAAATAATTGAGTTTATAAAAGGAGGTTTTTTATCCAATGCCCTACATAATCAATCTAAAGCATTTTATTAAATCTAAAAGGCTGGCAATAAAATCATGCTACTTTACATGTATTTTGTTGTTAGTCTTTATTTCAGCAATTATCATGATAACTAGCGATTATACCCAAACTGAACCTTATACAAATACTATAACCACTAATACAAATATAAAATCCATAAAAAACTTTAATTCCCAAGATAAAAAAGTTAATACTTCTAAAAATGTAGAAGTTCTTAGATATAATTTCATTAAATTAATGTGATTTTTAAAATATAAAACTATTAGCTTATTTTCTAGACATTTAATGTAATTAGTTGTAAAATATATTTATACAGTGAAACAAGCCCAACAATTTTTTTATATACATTTTTACATTTCCACCCAACGAAAATGTAAAACCAAAAAAAAGTTCTGGAATTCATTTTGAATTTCAGAACTTTTTTAGTATAAAAATTTTTTACATTTTAAAACCAATTTATTATTTATTTATTGACTTTTTTACATTATACCTATAAAATGTTAATGAAATCGATTATCAATTACATTCAAGGAGTGAAAACATGAATTTAATTTTATCAATTTTAATTACAGCAATAATCTCTATTCTTTTTAGTAGTAGTATAAAAAAACATAAAAATGCATACTACATACTATCATCTTTAATAGCTCTTTCTACTTTAGCTTTTGAAGCTTTTAAAATATCTACTGGTTTAAAGCCAAATGATAACTTTATTATTTCTTTAGAAAGCGTATCAGCAAAAGGTATACTTTCTATTGCATTCTTTATTCTAGTTATGTATGCCGGAGCATTAAATAATAAATGGACTGTTACAAAAAAATTATTAAAGGTAAGAGGAGAACTTGCAATTATTGCTTCAATATTAATGCTTCCTCACGGAATAATTTATGGTTATAAATTTATCTTTTTAACTTTGCCAAAATTTATAGCTACAGGAAACTTCCCTCTTTTATATCTTTCAGTTTCAGTAATTGGAATTATAGCATTTATATTAATGATACCTTTATTTATCACATCCTTTATTAAAGTAAGAAAGCAAATGAATGCAAAGTCTTGGAAAAAGCTCCAAAAATGGGCTTATCTATTCTATTTATTAGCTTATCTTCATGTCTTTATTCTTTTAGTAAATAGAGACAATATTAATTGGACTAAGTTAATTACTTATACATTAGTATTTGGTATATATACTATATTAAGACTTATAAAAGCCTTTAATAAGAAAATATGATACTTTTTGTAATAAAAAAATGCTGCCATTATGGGCAGCATTTTTCTAATATCTATTTCTTTCTTTCATAGCTCTATCCATATCTCTTCTTTGAGCTTTTTCAAGTAAAGCATCTCTCTTGTCGTAGTTTTTCTTACCTCTACATACTCCAAGAGCAACCTTAACCTTATCCTTCTTTAAATATAAAGATAAAGGAACTATTGTATATCCATCTCTTTGAACAAGTCCTTGAAGTCTAAATATTTCAGACTTATGAAGTAATAACTTTCTTTCTCTTAATGGATCTACATTAAAAATATTTCCTTGTTCATAAGGACTTATATGCATATTTTTTATATAAACTTCTCCGTTATATATATCCCCATAACAATCCTTAAGATTACATTTACCATTTCTAATAGATTTAACTTCTGTTCCTACTAAAGCAATTCCTGCTTCTATAGTTTCTTCTACAAAGTAGTCGTGTCTAGCCTTTCTATTATCAGCTAGAGTATTACTACTTTTTCTCTTTCTTACCACGCTCTCTCACCTACTTTAGGTTATTTTATATACATTATAATCTATTATCCTAATCTTCTTCAACTTCTTCTTTTAGTTCATCTTTTAATCCTTGCTTGATTTCTGGAAGTTTTTCTAAGAATTCTTTAGTAGCTCTTATTTCTTCTTTTTCATCCTCTTCTTCTACAAGTTCAAAAAATATTTCTCTATTAGGAATATCAACCTTGCTACACTTAACTTTTACAGAATCTCCAAGTCTATAAATATTCTTAGTTCTTTCTCCAATTAAGCATAGATGATTTTCATCATAAACATAATAATCATCATCAAGAGCAGTTATATGAACAAGTCCTTCAACAGTATTAGGAAGTTCAACAAACATACCAAAGGAAGTAACTGAAGATATAATTCCTTCAAATTCTTCTCCAATTCTATCAAGCATATATTCTGCTTTCTTTAAATCATCAACTTCTCTTTCAGCTTGCTGAGCTGTTCTTTCCATTTCTGAAGATTGTTTTGAAGCGTAATCAACTAAAGTAGTTAACTTCTTTGTTCTCTTTTCATCAATCTTTCCATTTAAGTATTCCTTTATTATTCTATGAATCTGTAAATCTGGATATCTTCTAATTGGTGATGTAAAGTGACAGTAGTATTTAGCTGCTAATCCAAAGTGCCCTGTACATTCTGGAGAATATCTAGCTTGCATCATACTTCTTAATAATAATGTACTTACTACAGTTTCTTCTTTCTTGCCACGAACCTTATCTAATACTTCTTGTAAGTTTCTTGGTCTTACTTCTCCATTCCATCTTACTGCATATCCAAGGTTATAAACAAATTCTCTAAACTTTTGAAGCTTCTCTTCATCTGGTTCTTCGTGAATTCTATATACAAATGGAAGGTTAGCCCAGAACATTTCTTCTGCCACTGTTTCATTACATACAAGCATGAATTCTTCTATTATTCTATTAGCAATTTCTCTTTCATAAGGTTTGATATCTATAGGTTTTCCAAACTCATCTAAGATAATTTTAGATTCTTCAAATTCAAAGTCTATAGCACCTCTTTTAAATCTCTTCTTATTTAAGATTTCACAAAGTTCTTCCATAGCTTTAAAATCTTCTACTAAGTCTGCATACCTATTTTTAAGCTCTTCATCATCATCTCTTAAAATCTTTGTAACATCAGTATAAGTCATTCTTTCATTAGTTCTTATTACTGATTCCATTATTTCATGATCTAAAACCTTACCATTATTATCTATTATCATGAAACAGCTTAAAGCTAGTCTATCTACTTTTGGATTTAAAGAACATATTCCATTTGAAAGCTTTTTAGGAAGCATAGGAATAACTCTATCTATTAAGTATACTGAAGTTGCTCTCTTTAAAGCTTCTTTATCAAGAGGATTCTTTTCTCTAACATAATGAGATACGTCAGCTATATGAACTCCTAATTTATATCTTCCATTTTCAAGTTTTTCTATAGATACAGCATCATCTAAGTCCTTAGCATCTTCTCCATCTATAGTAACCATCTTAACATCTCTTAAGTCAGTTCTTCTCTTAATTTCCTTTTCATCTATTGTTTCTTCAATAGTGTTTGCATAATCTAAAACTTTTTGAGGGAATTCTTCTGGAAGTCCAAACTTCTTGATTATTGTAAGGATGTCTAATCCCTTATCTCCTTTTTGACCTAAAACCTCTATTATCTCACCTTCAGGACTTCTTCTCTTATCTGGCCACTTAGTAATTTTAACAACTACAATATCTCCATCCTTAGCTCCATGTCTATCTCTCTTTGGAACAAATATATCTTGGTTAATTCTTGTATCTTCCGCAACAACAAATCCAAAGTTTTTGCTATCTTCGTAAACACCTATTATTTTAGTGTTTCCTCTTTCAATAATTTGAATGACTTCTCCTTCTCGCTTCTTGCCATTTTTATCTTCTCTTGTTATTTGTACAAGAATTTTATCTCCATTCATTGCACTATTTATACAAGAGCCAGGAATAAATACGTCTTTTTCCCCTTCTTTTTCAGGAATTAAAAATCCATATCCTTTAGCATGTGCCTGAAGAGTTCCTGTAATCAACCCTAACCTTTCAGGTAAAGCAAATTTATCTTTTTCTGTTCTTATTATAAGGCCTTCCTTTTCCATAGTTTTTAATGTTTTCTTAAAGGCTCTATATTCATTTTCATTTATATCGAAAACTGCTACTAATTCTTGTATATCCATTGGTCTATATGCTTCTTCTCGCATAAAGTCTATTAATGCTTTCTTTATTCCCATTAAATTTCCTCCTACTTAAAAATATAATATCTCTCTAATATTTTAGCCAGAATTTACTTATCTTACTCTTAGTATATATTATCACAACAACATCTTAAATGATAATTTTAATATTATTCTATATTACTCATAAATATTTTAAGAACCTGAATGTTTTTGAACTTTATAAAGAAAAAAGCTGTACGCAGCACCGTACAGCTTTTTTCTTTATGGCTTGATATACTATTAATTTGAGAAGGTTTGTTATAACTAGATTTATATAAAAATTATTTAGAATAGAATTCGACTATTAGATTTTCATTTATTTCTATAGGGATCTCATTTCTTAATGGCAGTCTAGTATAAGTTGCTTTGAAATTATCTAAATCTGCATCTATATATGGTAACACATTTGTGTGATTTTTGATGTATTCGGCGTAATTTGGAGATTTTCTTGATTTCTCTCTTAAACTAATTTCACTACCAGGTGTTACTTTAAATGATGGTATATCAACTTTCTTTCCATCAACTAAGATGTGTCCGTGATTAACCATTTGTCTCGCAGCTCTTATGGAGTTTGCAAAACCCATTCTATATACAAGATTATCAAGTCTTGATTCAAGTAGAATTAGTAATGCTTCACCTGTTGTTCCTTCTTTTACTTTAAAAGCTTCGTCAACATATCTTTCGAATTGTTTTTCTAATACTCCGTAGTAAGCTCTTAATCTTTGTTTTTCTAATAATCTAATTCCGTATTCTGATAATTTTTTGTCTGCCCTGCTGCTTCCTTTTACAGCACGTTTCATTGCCTTGGGATGTCCAATTACATTTAAACCAAGTCTTCTGCATTGTTTAAAACGTGGGCCTCTGTCTCTAGCCATATCTCGTCCTCCTTGCTAAATTAATCTATGCACTTAATATAGCACACAATTTAGTTTATTGAAAATAATTATCAGTCTCTACGAGTTGATTTAAAGAACTTATTCTTAAATTACTCTCTCTTTCAAACTTTTTCGCACTCTTATTGATAATCTTTTTCAATTCAATATTATTATTATCATATTCACCTAAAATTATTCTAAAAAGAGATGATTTCTAAAATAAATTCTAGAAATCATCTTTCTTAATAACTTTCCCAAATATTTATTTAAATAAATTTGTAATTATACCGCCATACTCAGCTATTACTGGTGCAAAAACTAATGATACTATAGTCATAAGTTTTATTAATATATTCATTGCAGGTCCTGATGTATCCTTAAATGGATCTCCAACAGTATCCCCTACAACACCAGCTTTATGAGCTTCACTTCCTTTTCCTCCATGAGCTCCACCTTCAATATATTTCTTAGCATTATCCCATGCACCACCAGCATTAGCCATCATTATAGCCATTAACACTCCTGTTACAACTCCTCCTGCTATAAGACCTGCTAAGGCTTCAGCTCCAAGTAATAATCCTACTAAAAGTGGTGCTAATATAGCTAATACACCAGGCAGAATCATTTCCTTTAAAGCCGCTTCTGTTGATATAGATACACATTTTGAATAATCTGGTTTCTCAGTTCCTTCTAAGATTCCCTTCTTTTCTTTAAACTGTCTTCTTACTTCTTCAACCATCTGAGCTGCTGCTCTACCTACTGATGACATTGTTAATGCTCCAAATAAAAATGGAAGCATTCCTCCTATAAATACACCAACTAGTGTTAAAGGATTAAGTAAATCAATAGTTTTTAAGTTAATAGTTTGAGCATAAGAGGCAAATAATGCTAAAGCTGTTAATGCTGCTGAACCAATAGCAAATCCCTTACCAATGGCTGCTGTAGTATTACCAACAGAATCAAGCTTATCTGTAATTTCCCTTACGCTTGGATCAAGTCCACTCATTTCTGCTATTCCACCTGCATTATCTGAAATTGGCCCATAGGCATCAACACCTACTGTAATAGCTGTTGTTGCAAGCATTCCAACTGCTGATAATGAGATACCATAAAGACCTGTAAGTGGATCATTTAATCCCCCTACTCCAAAATAAGCTGCTATAATACCTATAATAATAAATAGTATAGGAATAACAGTTGACTTCATACCTACTGAAAGTCCTGAAATTATATTAGTTGCAGCCCCTGTTTCAGATTCTTTTGCAATCTGCTTAACATATTTAAAGTTATCTGAAGTATATATTTCTGTAACTTTACCAATAATCATACCTACAATAAGTCCTGCCACAATTGGAACAAATAATTTCAAACTTCCAAACATAATGTTACATGCAACTGCCCCAAATATAATCGATAATACTCCTGCTACTGTGCTTCCAGTGTTTAATGCTTTCTGAGGATTTTCTCCACTTCTAGTCTTAACAATTAAGATACCAATTAATGAAGCAATAATTCCTAAAGCTGAAAGCACTAAAGGAAAGATTGCAGCATCTCTTCCTGACACTACTGTTACCATACTTCCTAAAGTAATTGCTGATATTATTGAACCAACATAACTTTCAAAAAGGTCAGCTCCCATTCCTGCAACATCACCAACATTATCCCCAACATTGTCAGCTATTACTGCTGGGTTTCTTGGATCATCTTCAGGAATTCCTGCCTCAACCTTACCAACTAAGTCAGCTCCAACATCTGCAGCTTTAGTATAAATACCTCCACCAACTCTTGCAAAAAGAGCTATAGATGAAGCCCCAAGTCCAAAACCAGTAATATACTCAGGATTAAGGTCTAACACATAAGATATTATTCCTAAACCAAATAAACCTAGACCTGCAACACAAAGTCCCATTACTGTACCACCTGAAAATGCAACTGATAAGGCTTCCTTAATTCCAGTCTTTGCAGCCTCAGCTGTTCTAACATTAGCTTTTACAGCAATTCTCATACCAATGTTTCCAGCTATTATTGAAAAAACTGCTCCAACTAAAAATGCAACTGCAGTTCTTAGATTTAAGAATACGGCTATAGCTATAAAAACTACCATTACAAATACAGCTAAATATCTGTATTCCTTATTTAAGAATGCCATTGCTCCTTCCTCAATATGAGATGCAATCTCCTGCATCTTTTCATCGCCACCGTTTTTCTTAACAACTCCCATTGCCATGGAAGCTGTTGTTATCAATGCTAGTATTCCACAAATTGCTGGTATAAGTAATAACTCCATTTTTCCATCTCCTTCTTAATCTTAGGTAAATAAAACCTAATTAAATACTATGCATCAAAATTTATAAAAATTATATTTGACTGTAAAATTTTGGAAGTATATTTTTAAAAAAAACAAACAGCTATTAGTAAAATAGCTGCTTATGTACTAAATGATATTCAATACTAAAGCAATAATTGCAAATAATGTCATGCCCACCATTGTTATTCTCTCTAGTCTTACTTCTTTTGTTCTTGATTTGTTTCTAGAATAGAAAGTATCATTATTACTTCCTTGCACTAAACCACTTAAAGCATCCGACTTACTTGGTTGCATTAAGATAGCAATAACAACAACTACTCCAATTATCGCTTCTATGACCATTAAAGCTGTTTCCATAAGAAAACCTCCCATTCTTATTTAACGTTTCACAATTTTGTATGATAAGCATAACATATTCTGTATTTTTTTTCAAGTTAAATTCATGACTGGCCTTATTTATATCGAGAATGAGAGGGTGTTTCTTAAAATATTTTGCACTTTTTGTTTTGAAAACGTATTATTTAATATTAAAGAATGCTTTTCTTCCTCTATACTCTGCTACATCTTCTAATTCTTCTTCTATTCTTATAAGTTGATTATATTTAGCAACTCTTTCACTTCTAGCTGGAGCTCCTGTTTTAATTTGGCCTGCATTAACAGCTACGACAAGATCTGCTATAGTTGTATCTTCAGTTTCTCCTGATCTATGAGAAACAACTGCTGTATATCCTGCTCTATTAGCCATTTCTATAGCATTTAATGTTTCAGTTAAAGTTCCAATTTGATTTAATTTAATAAGAATTGAGTTAGCTACACCTTTTTCTATTCCTGTTTCTAATCTCTTAGTATTAGTTACAAATAAGTCATCACCAACTAATTGAACCTTATTTCCTAATCTTTCAGTTAGAAGTTTCCATCCTTCCCAATCCTCTTCTGCCATACCATCTTCAATTGAGATAATTGGATATTTATCAACCCATGATTCTAAGAAATCTACCATTTCTGATGCTGATAAAGTTTTACCTTCATGCTCTAAAACATATTTTCCATCTTCATAGTATTCAGATGATGCAGCATCTATTGCTATATATACATCTTTTCCTGGTTTATATCCTGCATTTGTAATAGCTTCAATTATAACTTGAATAGCTTCTTCATTAGATTTTAAATTAGGAGCAAATCCACCTTCATCTCCAACTCCTGTAGAATATCCTTTATCATTTAAAATTTTCTTTAATGTATGGTAAACTTCTGCACACATTTTTAATGCATCTGAGAAAGTTTTAGCTCCTACAGGCATAACCATAAATTCTTGTAAATCAACAGAATTATCAGCATGTGAGCCTCCATTAATAATATTCATCATTGGAACTGGAAGAACCTTTGCATTAACTCCACCAATATATTGATATAAAGGTATTTGAAGCGAGTTAGCTGCAGCCTGTGCACAAGCTAAAGAAACTCCAAGAATTGCATTAGCACCTAGTTTTCCTTTATTATCAGTTCCATCTAATTCAATAAGAGTTTTATCTATATAACTTTGATCAAAAACATTACATCCAATAAGTTCTTCTGCAATAGTATCATTAACGTTTTGAACTGCTTTTCTTACACTCTTACCCATATAATCATTTTTGTCGCCATCTCTAAGTTCTACAGCTTCATAAATTCCTGTAGATGCTCCTGAAGGAACTGCAGCTCTTCCCATTGTTCCATCATCTAGATAAACCTCTACTTCTACTGTTGGAAAACATCTTGAATCTAATATTTGTCTTCCTACAACATCAACAATTTCAACATAACTTTTCATAAAAAAATAAGCCTCCTCTTAAGTATATAATATTCTTGTTTTTTCCTACTATCTCTTTAAACAACAAAATTATTTTTTACCAAAGGAAGCTTTATTATTCATCTTTACAAATAATCATCTTCATTATCTCTCTTATATTTTTCCTTAAGGCTTTCTTTAGCCCAGTATTTATCAAACTTATTCTTCCACTCTTTGCTTTTCTTTTTATTTATTTCGTTCATATATGATAAAAATTCATCTAATACTCCAAGTTTTAAAAATCCCTTCATTAAATGTCTTGGATAATCTACTTTTCTTTTAAAACATTTTTTAGGGTCTATAATCATTATCTTATTATCCTTGCTAACCATAATATCTTTACATCTAGTATCTACCTTTGAGAAATTTATTTTTTTAAATTCCTTTGTAAGCTTATATATATTTAAAGTTAGTTCCTTATTTAATCCATATCTTTTTATGTATTTATCTAGCTGAATTCCATCAACCATTTCCCTAACTATATATAACTTTCCTAGAGAATATACCTTAGGGAAAAATTTAGACCCTCTTGCTTTAACAAGAATATATGATTCATCTAAGCAAACTTTTTCTTCAACAAATATTTTTATAACTTTATGATCAGGAAGCTTATATACAACACCATTATTGCCCTGTCCAAGAAATTCAGCCTCTTTAAAAAGTTCCTCAGTTTTCTTATCAAAATCTGCTGAGTAACAATGATACTTTTTCAATATACTTCTATCCTTTAATTGCTTTCATATAAATATATGACTAAATAGATTATTATATTACTTGTGAACTACCCATTGTCTAAAGCCAATGGGCTTCCTGCTTCGCAGACCTCGTAACCTACTATCTCCACAGGCGTTAATTTGGGCAGTCCCTGCCCTATGCATTATTTT
>NZ_FPBY01000176.1 GCF_900116755.1 Clostridium sp. DSM 8431 | reverse complement strand
ATATCATTAATAAACATCTAAAAGTTATTAGACAAATATATAAATCTCTATTTCTGAAATTTGTTATTTTTCAGTACACTTTTCTAAGGTTTTATAACATTTTTGTAACTGTTACTTAACCTCCACATAAAATACTTTATGCTAAATTTTTCTTAAAAACTTTTCTGCTTATAATAAAGTAAGCTCCCAATATAAATACACAAGTAAATGCCCAGGAAATAGGATAAACAGACATTAATATTTCAAAGCTATGATACCATTTACTTACTGTAGCAATCCATACTAATCTTAAAACACATGTACCAAATACAGTAATTACAGCAGGTGTCATAGAATATCCAAGACCTCTTAAAGCTCCTCCAGTAATCTCATATGTACAGATTAATATATATAAGCTTAAAAGTACAATCATACGAATAGAAGCAAATCTTGCTGTTTCTGCATCACTTGTAAATAGAGATGTAAAGAAGTTTCGTCCAAATACAAAAGTTAAGCTCATAACTAAAGTTACTAAAATAGTCAAACCTAAAGTAATTCTATATATCTTTTTGCATCTATCATATTGCTTTGCACCAAAGTTTTGACTTGTAAAGGTAACAACAGCCTGTTCAAAAGACGTAACAACAAAATAAATATAGTACTCAAAATTTAAAGCAATTGCAGATCCTGCTACAGCATAAGCACCATATTGATTAAGACTTGTTTGTATAAATACATTAGATATTGAAAATACCACTGATTGAAGTCCTGCTGGAAGACCTATCTTAAGTATTTCAATAAGTTCAGTCATGTCAATTCTTAATTCTTTTAATGAAAGTCTTATAATTCCTTCTTCATGAGTAAGGAAATATATAACCAAGCTTGAACAAACTATGTTTGCTACAACTGTACCTATTGCAACTCCTGCTACTCCCATATTAAAATTAATAACCAAGAAAAGATTTACTATTGTATTAATGAAACCAGCTAAAACTAAACATAATAATGGCCTTTTTGTATCTCCGATACTTCTTAATACTGCAGCTCCAAAATTATAAACCATAATAAATGGTACTGCTAATAAGTAAATTCTTAAAAAAACAACTGCTTGATCTATAACATCTTCTGGTGTACTCATCCACTCTAAAATATATCTAGAGGTAAACATTCCTAGTATAAGAACGAAAATACCTATAAAAATTGATGATAATATAGCTGTATGTACAGTATCTTTTACTTTATGTTTTTCACCTTCTCCTATATGCCTTGCTATTACTACATTTACCCCTACTGAAACACCAATAAAAAGGTTTAAGAACATACTAATAACAGGGCCATCACCTCCAACTGCAGCCTGCCCTTCACTACTTGCAAACTTCCCAACAACTGCAATATCAATAGAACTAAATAATTGCTGCAAAATACTTCCTAGCGCTAAAGGTATTGCAAAAATTAAAATTTTGTCTATTATGCTTCCTTGAAGCATATCCATTTGTCTACTCTTTATTCTTTTGTTCTTTATCACTTTTAAATCTCCTGATTTTATCTTTAGTTTTTCATAAATTATTATAGCACCTTGAGGATATTTAACAACGCTCATTTTTGCTAAATCTTAATTTAATTTAAGTTTTTCAGATAATACATCATAATAAATACTGTCTTATATAAAATATGGAGAAAACAAGGAATGCACAATAAAAATATCTTATAATTGCATAATTTTTCAATGTATCTATCTATAATACCTACAAATAATATTATTGTTATTACTCTCAAAGTAATTTAAAAAAATAATTAATAATAAAGGAATGATAATATAAAACAAATTACAGAAGTAGAGGTTCTATCTTTAACTGCAATACTAAAAGCAGAAACTGATGGGCTTAAAATGCAAAGAGCCATAAATACTATAATTACTGATGAAGATTTAAAAAGACAATCAGAATCAAGTATTTTGGCAACTGAGGGAAGAATTAATGCCCTTATTAAATTTATAAACGAAAATGATGTACTAAGTAATGAAGGAGGAATGTAGTATGCTAAAGATGGTTGGAGATCTAGTTAAAGATAATATGAATATTGATGATAAAGTAATAGCTGAAAGTATGATGACTGCAGCAAAAGATGGAGCACTTCTTTACCTTAATTCAGCTGTAACAAGTACAAATTCAGAACTTAGAGGAATTTACACTGCTGCTGTAGGACAAATGCTTGAAGGTGATGCTGCTCTTACAGAATTATGTATAAAAAAAGATTGGATAAAGCCATGTGAAACAGCTATAAGCCAATTATCATGTGCAGTAAACTGTGCTAAAGATACTGTGGAGAATAAAAAATAAAAATGAAAGGCATACAGCAACATATGTATGCCTCTATAAGCTTATTTTGGAAGTTTTCCAAAATAACATCTAAGGGGGCGATTATCTACTCCTATTAAACAATAATTACAGCTAATACATTTTGAGTTTTTTTGCTTTTCTTCCTTCCACTTTTTAATAAGGCTTGGTTCAAGAATTAATGGTCTACTTAAAGATACTATATCCATTCCACTTTCAATTGCTTCTTCACAATCTTCTACACTATGTACTCCTCCTACAACAATTACAGGTATATTTACATTCTTCTTAATTACTTTAGCAGATTCTAAATTATATAATCTCCATGACTTTTTTGGTATTAAAGCTTTTTTAGCAAAGAGTTTAACTATTTTCTTTACTATAGATGGCAGTTCAGAAACACCATGATATTCCTTTAAAATCATATCTATTGGAACTTGTCCCCTTGCCATATCAAAGGCACTTTCTTGAAGACCTCTAGATACTTCAATAGCTGATGCTCCTGCTTTTTCCATAACTTTAGCATACCAGGCTGCAGCATCTGCCTTTATTCCATTAGATACAGATTCCTCTCCATTTAGTTTTATAAATATAGGATACATAGGCATAGCTTTTCTAATACTTTCAATTATTTTTTGAACTAAGTATATTCTCTTTTCTCTAGATCCTCCAAAATCATCTTTTCTATGATTTTTCTTTGGTGATAATACCTCACTTAAAAAATAACCATGGGCACAATGAATCTGTACTCCATCAAAGCCAGCCTTTTTGCAGTGTATTGCAGTTTCAGTAAAATCATCAATGATTTTAAGAATTTCTTCTACATCCATGTTATTAATATCATATTTATTACCAACAACACTATATCTCCCACAATGAGCAATCTGTGCAATTATAGGTGTTTTATATTTATGTACTTCATCTACCATCTTTTTAAAACTCTCTATATTTTCATCTGTATGAAGAGAACACATTCCAGGCATAGTAGTTTTACCTTCCTCACTAACGGCTATAAACCCAGTAATAATTCCACCTACTTCACCCTTTGCAAGATTAGTATATAATCTAGTTAACTTCTCTGTTGGTTTTCCATTTTCATCTGCCATACCTTCATGGGTAGCAGAACGTATTATTCTATTATTAAATTGAATTCCACTAATTTCTACTGGCTTAAAAATATCAATACTCATCTTTTGTTCCTCCAATTAACTATTCCATATTTATTTAAACAGATTATAACACTATTTTTACAGAATGTTTACTGTAAAGAAAAGCAAAAGTATATTATTGACTAAAAGTGTATAAAGTGGTATTAAGTAGAATAACAAGATAAAAAGGGAGTGGATATATGAAGAAGAGGAAATTTTTAAGTATAGCTGGAGTTATAATTATTGTATTAGCTGTTACAATATTTTATTGTAACTGGCCAAAAGATATAGAAAGATCATATTATGGTTATTGTGTTGATTTGCATAGCAAAGATATTACTTATACTTGTAATATTAGCATTAAGGGGAAGTATAGAAAATATGCTGGTCTTGATTTTGAGTTTGGAAAAATACGTGGAAAGTTTGTTGGTAGTTTAAATATTGATGATTCAAGCTATGAGCTACATGGGGGAGCTACTTTGAATGATGAAAACGAATATTTTATGGATGAATATGGTAATAAGCTTTTGGGGTTAGATACATGGTATAAGAATACAGAAAATTATGTGTTGGATATATATAGTGACTTTAATGATGAAGAGGTATGTATAAGTAACTTTGATGATGATTTTAATTATATTAAGGTAATTGTAGCGTCAAGTAGTAAGGATTTAAAAAAAGATGATATTATGAATATATTAAAAAATAGAGGTTTTTTTAGTGAGGACAGCAGGTAGATTTACACAAATCTACTTACTGTCCTTAATGATATATATTACTTTAAAAACTTTTTAACTAACCCAAATTTAGATTCACTATAAGGTGGTAGCATTAAAGCCAAGTTAAACTTACTCTTTCTAAGGGATACAGATTTTTTATGTGAGAAAGTATCAAAACTATGCTTTCCATGGTATGCTCCCATTCCTGAATTACCAACTCCACCAAAAGGAAGATTACTATTTACAATATGCATAATAGTATCATTTACACAAGCTCCACCAGAAGATATACTCTTTAGAAGTTTTGAAGATAAGTTATTATCTTCTGTAAATATATATAATGCTAGTGGTTTTTCCCTAGAATTAATGTCTTCTATTACAGAATTAATATCTTTATAGCTCATAATAGGAAGAACAGGTGCAAAAATCTCCTCCTGCATACACTTAGAGTCCCAAGATGCATTAATAAATGTTGGTTCTATATAAAGAGAATCTCTATTTGTATTTCCACCAAATATTATATCCTCCTTATCTGCATCAATCATAGATTTTACCCTATCAAAGTGTCTAAGATTAATCATTCTTCCAAAATCAGAACTTGACTCTACATTATCACCATAGAATTCTTTAACTGCTTCCTTCATATTGTAGATAAGCTCTTGTTTCACATCTTCATGAACTAATATATAATCTGGAGCAATACAAGTTTGACCTGCATTAATTGTTTTTCCCCATATTATTCTCTTGGCTGCATTTTTTATGTTTGCAGAAGAATCTACTATTACTGGAGACTTACCCCCTAGTTCTAGAGTTACAGGAATTAAATTATTAGCTGCAGCTTTCATAACCTTTCTACCAACATTAACACTACCTGTAAAGAATATATAGTCAAATTTTGAATTGGTAAGACAGATATTAGTTTCTACTCCACCCTCTATACAACAGATATATTCCTCATTGAAGGTTTCAGAAATTATTCTATGCAGCACTGAACTAGTATTTGGACTTAATTCTGATGGTTTTATTACTGCAGTATTACCTGCTGCTATTGCTCCTATTAAAGGTTCTACTATTAACTGAAAAGGATAGTTAAAGGGACCTATAATAAGGACAGTGCCATAAGGTTCAGAATAGATATATTCCTTAGCAGGTAAAAGATGAAGAGGCACAGATACCCTCTCTGGCTTAGCCCATTTATTTATATTTTTAACTGCATTAGAAATGCTAGAAAGTGTATATCCTACTTCTGTTGTATAAGCTTCAAAAGAACTTTTATGTAGATCTTTATATAATGCATCTAATATTTCTTTTTCATATTTAACAATAGCTGACTTTAGCTTAATTAAAGCATTTTTTCTATATTCAATATTTTGCAAAACAAAAGTTTTTCTAAAGGCTTTCTGTTTTTCTAGTATTGATTTTATTTCAGTCTCTTTCATGTCTTCCATTTATATCACTCCTTTGCCAACATAAAAATTATAACTCACTTCTTCTTCTTAGAAAACTTATTCTTTTACATAAGAAAAAAGAAGTGATTAAACACACTTCTTAAAAAAAATGAATATGTTATTTTTCTGAAAACTCAATGGTAATATTATCTGGATCAGAAACAGTAAAATGAGCTGGTTTTGGACCAATCTTTTTTATGTCTGAAGGATTATACCCTAAGCTAATTAGCTCTTCTCTAATTTCTTCAAGCTTATCTCCTGCAAGAAAACTCATTACTAATCCCTCCATCATAGTATCTAGCCAAATAACTAATTCTTCCTTAGAATAAATTCCAAGTAAAGCACCTAATCTATGTAGTTCAATTTTCTCTATTAGTTTCATAAGCACTCCTTTTAGATCAACTTAAAAAGTTACATCAAATAAATCTATTGACTTTATAATTATTATACTCAAATTTACTTTTATAGTAAGTATAACAAAAAGAGCTAGATATCACACTAGCACTCTTACAAAGTGATATATGATTTTAGATGTTCACTCCTCATTACATATTCCATAATTCATATTCACTAATATCTATATCATCATTCCAACTTATTCCATACCCACCTGCATCAACTTTTGCTTGTTCAAATAGTAACTTATTCTTTAAATCACTATAGAAATCTTCCTTAATCTTTCCTTTAAAATCTATATTTTTTGTAATGCCGTTATCAAATAAAACAATTATGCTATAATCTTCAGAATTAATTTTAATACTCTTTATCTTAGGACTATTCATTATTCTAATCCCTCTAATTTCTTGAACAATTTAGTATTCCACATTTCCATTAAATCATCTTCACTACTATTCCAAAAAATCTTGTTATTACTGGCATTTTGTTCACCTCTAATAAAAAATATATTTATATTATATCCAAAAAATAAGGGGCTGTAAAAAAAGTCCTAAAAATCAAACGACCATACTAGCTCAAAAGCTTGTATGGTTGTTTTTTTCATATACTTATATTTTTTCATCTTTAATTTTTAAAAATGGGTTCACTTAATAAACGTCTCGTTATAAATAAAAAAATTAAAGTAATTTTTATGCAACGAGCATTTCACGGTTTAATTTATTATTATATTTATAAAGATTATAACCACAAGAAATCAATGTGAGCTCAAGAATTACATTATCAAGTCCTCGTCTAAACAACCTTTTGTAAGATCTATTCC
>NZ_FPBY01000148.1 GCF_900116755.1 Clostridium sp. DSM 8431 | reverse complement strand
AAGGGAGAACATCCTTATATAAATACGAACTTTAAAGGACGTCCACCTATATTTGAATAGCTTGTTTTATTTATCACTCTATTTAGTAATTGAGCCTTTAAAATACAGCCTTCAACAAAAAATGAGCCAGATAAAAATCCGACTCATTTTTATTAATTATACTTTTTAAAGTTTCATAAGAAAAATTCATTATTTCTGCACAACCAATCTTGTTGGCCTTAATTTCTTTACATATTTCATATTAACGAATTTCTTGAGCAAGCTTCGCTCCACCATAGATTCCAGCATCATTTCCAAGTAATGCTAATTCAAATTTAGCATCTCTACATGCATGGAATGCTTTTTGTCTATAATTATCAGCAATGCTGTCAATTATTATTTTACCCGCTTTAGAAACACCGCCACCTATAACGAATACTTCTGGATCGCATACAGCTGAGATTTGTGCAAGAGCTCTTCCCATAGTCTTTCCAAAATCATCTACTATATCTAAAGCTAATTTATCTCCTTCTTTAGCTTTATCAAACACATCTTTAGCTGTTATCTCTTCTATATTTCTCAAAGAAGATTCCATATCTGTTTTTTCTAACATTTTTTTAGCACATCTTACTATTCCTGTTGCAGAAGTATATTGTTCTAAGCATCCAGTATTTCCACAACCGCATACTTCTTCTTCTTTTTCATTAACATTAATATGACCTATTTCTCCAGCAGCACCATGTACACCTGATAATATTCTTCCATCGATGATTACACCACCGCCAACTCCAGTTCCTAGAGTTACCATTACCATGTTATCATAGCCTTTTCCTCCACCTTGCCATAGTTCTCCTAAGGCTGCTATGTTAGCATCATTAGCTGCTTTAACCTTTAAGCCTGTCTTTTTTTCTAATGCTTCTTCAACATTAAAAATTCCCCATCCAAGATTAACACATTTAACTACAACACCATTAGATTTTACTGGACCAGGTACTCCAAGTCCTATACCTTGCACCTCATCTACATGTATACCCTTTTCTTTTAGCACTCCATCAATTGATTCAGCTATATCAGTAAGTATATGAAAACCATTGTCAGCTTTGTTCGTAGGAATTTCCCATTTTCTTATTAGCTTTCCTTCTACTTCAAATAATCCTATTTTTACTGTTGTACCACCAATATCTACTCCAATTGAATATTTCTTCATATGCTTATTCTCCTTACTATTTTCTTTAGTTCGAACTTCCTAATACATTCTCTTATTATTTTACACTATTTTTATAGTAAATTACAATTAAATAACTATTTGTTTATCTATTATTTAATTTTTTTAAAAAACTCTTAATATTTAACCATTAACTAAAAACACACATCTATTTTATTACACTAATATATTTGTTTTTATCTACTACTACATTTTTATATTTATTAAAGTAATTAATTATAATTTCAGTCATTTCAACTTGAATTTCTTTAACTACTTCACACTCAGTATAAAATTCATATCCACCAGCACCACTTGCTCTATAATTATTCATAACAAGAGTAAATTCATCATCATCTTTTACTTCTTGATTTTTAAATTTCACATACTCTAAAGTATTGGTATCATTTTCATTTAGCTTATATCCATATTCTATATTACTGAAATAATCATAATTATAATGCTCAACCTTTGGCTTTAAAAAGGCATCTGAAACAGTAACCTCTCTGCCATCATAAGCAAAATATTCTCCACATCTATTTAGAGCCTTCTTTAATATTTCTCCAGTAACCTTTAAAACTACTAAAGTATTTGGATAAATATATGTTGAAACTATATCTCTAACAGTTACATCCTTATTAAATCCTTTAATAGAATTAGCAAATGATGTACAAGCTATATCTGAATGACTTTCCTCTAATTGAACCATATTAATAAAATTAGCTAATAGAGAACCTTCCATAGCCATATCTATATGACTTTTAGGAGTTAAGTCTACATCTAAATGTCCAACTGGGCTATCAAGCCACTTTTGAACTTTTTCTTCTATAACCATAAGTTCATTATATACATCTTTTTCAGGGTTAATTTCTGGCACAACTAATTTTGATTCTATATTAGTTATCTTTTCGTCATATTGTAAATTCAATTCAATATATCTTTGTCCATTTTGTGGAGTTTGTACAATATATGTGTCAAAAAGTTTCTGCCCTTCTATAGCCATATGCTGATGACCAGTAAGCAATATATCAAAGCCTAATTCTTCACATATTTTATAAGCTAAATTTTCCTTAGTCTCACTTAAGGCTTTATGGGAATCTAAATCCTTTTCAAAACCTCCATGATATACTCCAATAATTATATCTGCTAAATCTTTAACTTCTTCATAAACTCTTTTAACATTAGAAAAAGTATCATCTATAGAAAAGTTTTCTAAGTTTTTAGGCTGTTCCCATACATTTATAAAATCTGTAGTAAACCCTATAATAGCTACTTTTAATCCATTTTCCATAATTTTCATTGAATATTCCTTTATGGGAAGCTTGCCTGTTTTATCCTTAACATTACAGCATACACACTCTGCATTTATGTTATCTAGGTAACTTCTTAAATTTTCATATCCATAATTAAAATCATGATTCCCTAAGGTGACAAAATCATATTTCCCTGAATTAATCACCTTAGATATAGGATGAACATTAAATTCTTCATTTGTTAAAAAAGTTGTAAAAGGTGATCCTTGAAGAGTATCTCCTCCATCAATTATTAAGGTATTTTCATCCTTAGTAAAAGAATTTATTAAATTTAACATTCCTATTGGCTTTTTTTCATTGTTAATGTAATCAGTTGGATAAACAAAACCATGTATATCCGAAGTAAAATATATCTTTAGTTTTTTCATAAATTAAACACCTCAATCGCTATTATATCAAATTTTCTTCAATAATTTAATTGATTTTAACTATAATAAACCCCTCTTTTATAATTTATTTTCTTTCTACTTATAAAAACGTTAAATATTTTTATTTACTAAAGATAATCTCCTGAATCAATAAAATAAATTTAATAATATATTTTCTTAAAAATGCTCTCTTTTTCATATACTTTACTCAAATTCACAACCATAGTATTATCTCATATTTTCAAGTCCATTAATATAGAAAGTATTTACCAAAAATAACTATTTAAACTTAAACACACTTGCAAAAAATACCTATTTTAATTATAATATTCCCTTGAAAAAATTATTTATAAAGGAGGATTTTAGCTTTGAGAAAAAATTTTAAAGCTGAAAGTAAATTTAATATGTGGTTTGTATTTGCTTTATTATCTGCATTTTTTGCAGCACTAACTTCAATTTTAGCTAAAATAGGAATAGAAGGGATAAATTCTAATTTAGCAACTGCCATTAGAACTGTGGTGGTTTTAATTATGGCATGGGGAATGGTAATTATAACTGGCACTTTAAGAGGTATTACAGATATAAGCCGTAAGGGATGGCTATTTTTAATTTTATCTGGAATTGCAACAGGACTTTCCTGGCTTTGTTACTATAAAGCTTTGCAGACTGGTGATGCATCGAAGGTTGTTCCTGTGGATAAATTTAGTGTAGTTATAAGTATGCTCCTTGCTTTTGTTGTTCTTAAAGAAACAGTAACTTTAAAGACTTTAATTGGTGGAATCTTGATAACTCTTGGTACTTTTATTATGATTCTTTAGAAAAAATTCAAGTTTTTTTGATAATATTTCTATTTTATTGTTGACACTCCTTAAACCTGATGATAATATGTACAAGACGCTGTTGATAATGAATATCATTAACATGTTAATAAACAAAGGAGTGCTTTAATGAAAAAAAATATTTATTTATAGGGATAATATTATTATCACTTGTTTCTCTATTTATAGGAACTTCCACCATAACTCTATCTGACATAGTTAATGGTAACTTAGATAAAATAAAAATTATCTTCATAAGTAGAATTCCTAGAGTAATAAGTATAATCATTGCTGGCGCAGGACTTAGCATAAGTGGTTTAATCATGCAACAAATCACAAGAAATAAGTTTACATCTCCTACTACAGCTGGAACTATGGACTCAGCTAAAATGGGAGTATTATTTTCAATGCTATTTATGCCTAGTGCTGGTATTTTAGGTAAAGCTCTATTTGCCTTCATATTTGCTCTAATTGGATCTTTAATATTCTTAACAATCCTATCTAAAATTAAAGTTAAGAATGTTATATTTGTTCCTCTTGTAGGTATGATGTTTGGCTCTATCATAGGTTCTATAACTTCTTTTATATCTTACTCATTAGATTTAAATCAAACCTTAAACGCATGGTTTCAAGGAAGTTTTTCTACAGCCATAAAAGGAAGATACGAACTTTTATATTTCTGCATCCCATCAATAATACTAGCTTTTATATACGCTAACAAGTTTACTATAGCTGGTATGGGTAAGTCCTTTTCAACTAACCTAGGACTAAATCATGAAAGAATAGTTAATATAGGAATGGTTTTAGTTTCTTCAATTTCAGGATTAACTTTAGTTATGGTTGGAAACATCCCTTTTATAGGTCTTATAGTTCCTAACTTAATAAGCATTATGAAGGGTGATAATTTAAAGAATTCCCTAACTGAAACATGTTTATTTGGAGCAATATTTGTTCTTGCATGCGATTTAATTGGACGAGTTATAATAGCACCTTATGAAGTTGCTATAGGACTAACTGTAGGTGTAATAGGAAGTGTATTATTCTTATACCTAGTACTAAGGAGGAATACAAGTGCAGCTTAATACTAAAGAAAAGAAAGAACTTAAAAAGATATATGCTTTGTTAATTATAGCAGTTATTTCAACCCTTATCTTTTTATGTATAGGTTTAGAACCTTCAACTTCAAGTTATCTTTTATCTAAAAGGATACCAAAAATCTTAGCCATAATAGTTAGTGGAGGATGTATAGCCTTCTCAGCAATAGTTTTTCAAACTATTACTAATAACAGAATTCTAACTCCAAGTATTTTAGGATTAGATTCAGTATATTCATTTTTTCAAACTATTGTAGTTTTTATATTTGGATCACAAAGCATTGTTATGACAAATAAAAATATAAATTTTATACTATCACTCATAGGAATGTTATTTCTTTCTGCCATCTTATATAAGCTTGTTTTTAAAAGATATAATAATCTAATGCATCTATTGTTAGTTGGCCTTATAGTTGGAACTTTATTTAATAGTATGGCATCTTTTATGCAAGTATTAATAGATCCAAATGAATACTTAACTTTGCAAACTAAACTTGTAGCAAGCTTTAGTAATGTTAACGTAAATGTTTTATTACTATCTATACTTATACTATTAGGAATAATACCTTTTATTTATGATGATTTTAAATTTTTAGATGTAATAACTCTTGGAAGAGAGCAAGTTCTAAATCTTGGAGTTGATTATGATAAGATAGTAAAAAAAATGATGTTAATTATAGCTATTTTAACTGCTATTTCAACAGCTCTTGTTGGTCCTGTAACATTTTTAAGTCTTATAGTCGTAAATGTTACATATCAAGTTATACATAGTTATAAGCACACATTACTTACATCTGCAGCAGTTCTTATAAGTGTTTGCAGTTTAGTAATTGGGACTTTATTAGTGGAAAAAGTATTTACTTTCAATACTACTTTAAGTATAATAATTAATTTTATTGGAGGAATATACTTCTTATATCTTTTACTTAAGGAGAATAAATTATGATAGAAGTAAAAAACATAACTAAAAAATATGGCAATACAAAGGTTGTTGATAATGTATCTTTAAATATAGAAAAAGGTAAAATGATATCTTTAATAGGGCCAAATGGTGCTGGAAAAAGTACTGTTTTATCTATGATAACAAGACTTTTAAAAATGGATGAAGGTGAAGTTATTATTGATGGCATTGAACTTAGCAAATGGAATAATGCTGAACTTTCAAAAAAGATTTCAATATTAAAACAATCTAACAATATTAATTTAAGATTAACAATAAGAGACTTAGTTGAATTCGGTAGATTCCCCTATTCTCAAGGTAATCTAACTAAAGAAGATATAAAATATATAGATGAAGCTCTTAAATACATGAATATTAAAGATATCGAAAATAAATACTTAGATGAATTAAGCGGTGGTCAAAGACAAAGAGCTTATATAGCAATGATAATTGCTCAAAATACTGAATATGTATTTTTAGATGAACCACTTAATAACCTTGATATGAAATATTGCGTTCAAATGATGCAGGTTATAAGAGCATTAGTTGATGATTTAGGTAAAACTGTAGTTACTGTTTTACATGATATTAATTTTGCTTCTTGCTATTCAGATGTGATAATAGCAATGAAAGATGGTAAGGTCTATAAAGAAGGTATTACTTCTAGCATTATAGATCAAAATGTCCTTGAAGACTTATATGATACAAACTTTAGAATTCAGGATATTGATGATAAAAAAATATGTGTTTATTTTTAATTTTACATTGATAATAAAATTCATTCACACTCAGGAGGAAATAATAATGAACAAAAAAATAGCCGGAATAGTTGCAGGCGCAGCTATATTAGTAGTAGGAGCTGCTTGCTTCTTTACATTTAATTCAAAGAAAACTGAAGTGGAAAATACAGCAGCTGTAGTTAAAGAAATATCACATGTATCTGGAACTACAAAACTCCAAGGAGTACCAGAAAGAGTTGTAGCTTTAGACTATGGAACAGTTGACGCATTAGATGCTATGGAGGTTGAATTAGTTGGACTTCCAAAGTCAGGTAAATTACCTTCATACTTAGATAAATTTAAGGATGAAAAGTATGGAAATACTGGATCTGTTAAAGAACCAGATTTAGAAGCAATAAATGCTTTAAAGCCAGATGTTATCTTTATTTCTGGAAGAATGACAGATTACTATGATAAGCTTTCTGAAATAGCTCCTACTATTAATATAAATATTGATGGTGCTGCTTACATTGAATCATTTACTAATGCAATGAACATTTATGGAGAAATTTTCGATAAGACTGATAAAGTTGATTCTCTAGTTAATAATGTTAAAACTAAAGCAGAAGAAGTAAAAGCTAAAACTACAGGACTTACTGCAAATACTATAATGATTAATGGTCGTTCTTTAAGTGCCTTTGGTCCTGACTCTAGATATGGTTTACTATTTAATGAATTGGGCTTTAATCCTGCTGATTCTAATCTTACTGCTTCAACTCACGGTCAAGAAGTTTCTTTCGAATACTTAGTAGAACATCCATCTGATTATATCTTTGTTGTAGATAGAAATGCTATAACAGGCGGTAAAGATTCAGCTAAAGATATTTTAAATAATGAATTAGTTAATGAAACAAAAGCAGCTAAAGATGGTAATATAGTATACTTAGATTCAGTAATTTGGTATACAGTATCTGGAGGATACACTTCTACTTTAGATATGATTTCTGAAGTAAATCGCGCTTTAAAATAATTAATTTAAAATTTTCACTGAAGCTCCTTTATTTTAGGAGCTTTTTCTATTTATCACTTTTTTTATCTTTTCTAGGTATAATATCTGAAATTAAATTTTTATTATTGTTAACATGATACATATCTTTTAACAAGTTAATATAGAATTCTTTAACATCTACTGTATTAAAATCATAAAAATATCACATCGCATTTTTTTATAGTACTATAAGAACATAGATAATTAGAATACCATTCTAAAAATATATGATCACCACTAACCATTGCTTTTAAAGTCTTTTTTATAATTTCTAATGAATGTAACGTAACTTCATCTATATTAGCTTTAAGTATATGTTTAGATATATTAAATGAAAGTTCTGCTTCTATAATATCTGAATGATATCCCTCTTTAGACAAGTTTAATGCAAGCTTCAAGAAATCATCAACTACTTTATTACCAGTAGTTAGATTATCTGCTGCACAAAGCCCCTTATTATGAATCTCAACTAATTGTTTGCTTAATATTATAAATAAATCATCTATAGAATTCTCCACTTCTTTCCCCCTTGTATAATCTAGTTGTAACATTTGATAGAAAACTATTTACTATTCTAACGAACATTACATGTCTAAATTGATATTAATTTTCTTATCTATTACTTTGCTTACGCCCCGATAGGGAAATACGCATTTCATAATTTAAAATAGTTTTTTATTTAAATTCCAAAAGGAATCTAACCAAATTTAATATAGTTTAGTATAATACTCCTGAATAGAAGATAGATGTACCCCCCCTGGGAGGTTTTAAAGAACCTATACCCGTAAAAAAGCGT
>NZ_FPBY01000146.1 GCF_900116755.1 Clostridium sp. DSM 8431 | reverse complement strand
GGAAATATATAAATTACGAAGTCAAACAATTGAACGTGTATTTGCTGACGCTAAAGAAAAACATGGTATGCGTTATACACAATATCGAGGTATAAAAAAGGTTAGGATGGAGCTTAACCTCTTATTTGCGTGTATGAATTTAAAGAAATTGGCAATATGGCTGGACCGAAAAGGGTTATTACCTACCGGTTCGGACAATTTATTGTCCAATCTCACAAAAAGTTTTATAGACCTTTTTATATTAAGTAACAAAAGGGCTAAATGCGAATGCATTTAACCCTTTTGTCTACAAGCTGAGAGCTTGTCAAATTGACAAGCTCCTTTTATAAACAAATTTATGAACAGCCACTTAAATTAGGGAGTACAAAAAAAGTTTTTTATACTAAGGGCGAGGCTTTGCGAATTGTAACCCTTAAGTATTCCTTTTAATGTGTGTACTTTTATTTCATCGTATTTATTAAATATTAGTCTGGCAGCACTGCTGTCATTATAGACTTTCCAGTAGCCACATAGTAAACACTTTTTAGAGGTGCAGTTCATAAAATCTTTAACATCTTTGATTGGTATTCCTAAGAATAAACCTAATTCATGAGGGCAATGATATAATTCATACCTTTCCTTTAACTTATTAATATATTTGTTAACATCCTCTTCATCTTCATATCCAATACCAAGCAAAAACTTTTTTTGCTCTTTTCCAAAAATACTTTCACTTAATATTTCTTCATTATATATTAATAGTACTAATAAATTAACCTTCTCTCTTAGCTCAATAAATTTAAGTCCAATAGAGTTAATAAAATCAGCTCCATATTTGAGCCATTTATCGTAAATATTATCTTTACTTTTCATAAATGATATTGTAGATGCAGGTTTTATACCTGATAAAACCTGAGATATATTAAAAAGTAGAAAGTTTTCTATATACTCTTTATCATTCATTGAATTTAACTTATCATATAGCCCTGTATTCTTCATAACTTTATACTATAAACTAGCAATCTTCTTTCCATATTCTCTGCAATCATCTTCTGCGTCACCTTCTGGTGATTCCATAATGATTAGTGGTTCTAAATTAACTAAACATCCATAAGACTCCATTAATTCTTTGAAGTTTTCCATCCATTCTCCACTGCCCCATCCATAAGACCCAAATAATGCAGCTTTCTTTCCTGAAACCTTATCTTTTATTGACTCAATGAATGGTTCAAACTCACATTCTTCTAATACTTCAGATCCCATTGCTGGACATCCTAATACTATTGTTTCTTCACCATCAAATATATTAGCACTAGCATCATCTACTGATACAACTTCTGCCCCTTTTCCCCCTTCAGAAATTCCTTCTGAAATTAAATTTGCCATTTTTTCAGTATTTCCTGTACCTGACCAATAAACTATTTTCATTATCTATTCACTCCTTAAATATATACTAATTCTTATTATTATAATTGAAATCTCTTATCAATTAAAATGATAATAATTTTCAATTACTTTGTCAATACTTTTTTGATAATTTCTCTCAATTAATACTTTTTATGCAAAACCAAGTAAAGTTCCTATTTGATAAACTAATACAGACATTATCCAAGCTACGATAAAAGTATAAACTGCCGCAAATCCTGTCCACTTCCATGAATTTGTTTCTCTCTTTATTGCTCCTAAAGCTACTAAACATGGTGTATATAATAATGACATAACCATAAATGAAATTGCTGATAAAGGAGTAAATACACCTTGTATTGCTTGAACTAATTCTGGTCCTTCTTGTACTCCTGCATATATTAATCCCATTGTCCCTATGACAGATTCTTTTGCCAATATACCAGTTAAAAGTGAAACTCCTGCTTGCCATGTCCCAAATCCAGCTAAAGTAAATATAGGGGCTATCCTTTCTCCTATCATTCCCAAAACAGACTCTTGACTGTTTGGTTCAACTCCTGATGGGAAGTTAGATAAGAATGCTAGTATAATCATTACTGGTAATATAATTTTTCCTGCTTTCTTCAAAAATGATCCAGCTTTATCCCACATTAAAAGAAAAACATTTTTTAATGATGGAACCTTATAGGTTGGAAGTTCCATAACAAAGTAAGATGTATCACCTTTAAACAAAGTTTTACTAAATATTTTACCCATAATAAGGGCAACTATAATTCCCGTAGCATATAAACAGAATAATATTAAAGCTTGATATTTATCAAAGAATGCTTCTATAAATAGCGCATATATAGGAAGTCTCGCTCCACACGATACAAAAGGATTTATAAGAATAGCTATCATTCTATCCTTCTTACTCTCTAACGTTCTTGTTGACATAATCCCTGGTACATTACATCCTGAACCAACTAACATGGATACAAATGTTTTTCCATGAAGACCTAAGCTTCTCATTAGTCTATCCATTACATAAGCTGCTCTTGCCATATATCCACTATCTTCAAGTATACCTATTAAGAAATACATAACCATTATTAAAGGTAAAAATGAAATTACACTTCCTACCCCTCCAAATATTCCATCACCAACTATGCTTATCAGTAAATCTGGTGCTCCTACATTCGTTAATGCCAGAGTAGCTGTCTCACCTAATCCTGCAATGAAACCATCTACTAAATCTTGAAGTCCAGAACCAATCTTAAAAGTTATTTCATACATAACAAGCATGATTAATGCAAATATAGGAATTCCTAAAAATTTATTAGTAACTACCTTATCAATTTTATCTGTAGTAGATACCTTATTGCTACTTTCTCTAGTTATTATTCCTTTAAGAATATCAGAAATAATATTATATCTTTCATTTACTATAGCCATTTCACCTTCAAATCCAATACTATCTTCTATAGTTTTACATGAAAGCTCAAGCTGTTTTTCTAATTTAGTATTTTCATCAATTTTAAGTTCTCTTTTTATATGTTCATCATTTTCTATTAATTTTAATGCTGCCCACTCTGCTGTATAATTCTTTCCTTTTACTTCTTTATCCAAAAGATTTGAAACAGTTTGAATTTCTTTATTAATTTCTTCTCCATAATTAAACTTAACATTTGAACCTTTAACATTAAACTTTATTGCTTCCTTTACTAAATTATCGATACCTTCTCCCTTTAATGCTACTGTTGGGATAACTGGTATTCCTAATTTTTTGCTTAGTTCATTAATCTTTATACTTATATTTTTATTTTTAGCTTCATCCATCATATTCAAAGCTATTATTACTTTAGCTCCTGCTTCTAATAATTGAAGTGTTAAGTATAAGTTTCTTTCTATATTTGATGCATCTATAACATTAATAATTACATCTGGTTTGTCATTAATAACATAATTTCTTGCAATAATTTCATCTTCTGAATATGCTCCTAAACTATAAGTTCCTGGTAAATCAACTACTGTATATTCTTTTCCTTCATACTTTAGGATACCTTCTTTCTTTTCAACAGTTACTCCAGGCCAATTTCCTACATGTTGCTTTGCTTTAGTTAATTCATTAAATAAACTGGTTTTACCACAGTTAGGATTCCCTGCTAATGCTATCGTCTTCATAATTTCCTCCTCAATATTGATATTCATTTTCATTTTAAAAAATACAAAAAAAAATTATTCATTTATCATTATTCTCTTTGCTGCATCTAAATCTAATCCAAACCTACTTTCTTCTATGGAAATAATTAAATTTCCACCATCATTCTTCACTATCTTAACTTTATTTCCTGATAGTATTCCTAGTTCACCTAATCGTTTACCATTATCCCCTTTTAAAGAAACAGATTTTATCTCTACTTCTTTTCCCTCTGTAGCCATATTCATAGGTAATATCATAAAATTTACTCCTTTACTTTCCTGTTATAACTTTAGCTTCATCCATTCTTAAAGTTAACTTATATCCTCTTACTAATATTTCAATTGGATCCCCCATTGGTGCCTTACCTGTAACTTCTAACTGTACACCTGGAGTTATACCCATATCTAAAAGTTTCCTTCTTACAGAACTTTCTTTATCAATATTAATAACTGTAATTTTTTCTCCTACTGATAGGTCCCTTAACTTTTTCATAATTATCCTCCTATTCTACTAATAAATTTATTTCCTTTATCAGTTATTCTCCATTCAATAGCTCCATTTAAGTTTTTAACTTTTCCACAGCCACATGAACATTTTTCACAGGTTTCACTACTACACTCAATTTTCTCAATATAACCCATGTTAACTAATTTACTTTTTATATCATCAATCATTGGCATTGGAAGATTTAAACCTTCTGAAATTGCTGATGTAGAAAAATTTGACTTTTCACTTATAAACTTAAGAATTTCACCTAACACAAAATCACCTCTTTTTGAAAAATACTTTTCATATGTTTTTTATTATACGTTAATTGATATTAATTTTCAAGTGATTCAAGAAATCATTTTTTGCTTTTTAACGTATTAAATAAATTACACATTAAAAAATCTGTAATATAAATGCTTAAATTTTGAACATAAAAAAAACACAGATACGGCGATCTATGTTTTTTTACGGTAAGTTTATATAATTAAATTTATGGTATCTCTTTCCAATTAAGAAAGGCTGAAAAACAAAATAATGTCAAGCAGAAGGTCACGTGAATTTACTAAATACTCTCCATTATTCTTTATAAAAGTTTTTCAAAATATACTCATAAAATTTGGGCTTTTTTTATTCTTATAAATCTTATATTGATTTCTCACTCTTGTCAATACCCTTCTTTAAAGATAATAAAAGATGATTATATATTTATCATACAATCATCTTTTACTAATCTTTTTTACTAATCTTTTTTATTAATTTGGTCTATTTTTAATGACAATTTTTCTATCTCTCTTTTTAATTCTGTAATTTCTTCCTTTAAATAGGCCATTTCAATTCTATTCTTATATTGATTTTCGTAAGCTCCATTTTTATTAAATTCTGTTTCATCTCTATTTATATATTGAGAAGAGTCTTCATAAGAACTTTGCTCTGAAGAAGTTTCATTCCACGAACAAAATGGATTATTAATATTAAGGTTTTTTATATCATAAAATCTCCCAGGGCCTGACTGCATATACTGCTGCTGAGCATTAAAGGTTTCAATTACCTGACCTATAAGCTCTAACCAATTGCCTATAACATTCTGAACATTAAAAGGTATGTTACCAGCTATAACATTTGCAATAAATTCACTGGTTATTAAAAAAAATTGAGGATCTACTCCTTGAAATCCTCCAGGAATATCACCGCAATAGTATCCTTCATTTGAAAAATCATTTTTATTTTCTGAGCCATTAGTTTTTTTACCCTTTCCTTTATAAAAAGAATTAAAATACTTCAAAATTTCTTCAAAGCCTTTAAATGGATCTTCACTCATAAATCTCTTCCTTAATAATTATCTTCTCTCGATTATATTATTCAGATAATTTTTTTTCTCCACAAAATTAATAGGTTTAAAATATAATTTTCCGTAAATACTATAATTGAAAAATTAAATTTTAAGGAGAGATAATTAATGTCAAGTACTGGTACAGTAAAATGGTTTAACAGCGAAAAGGGTTTTGGTTTTATCTCTTGTGATGAAGGAAAAGATGTTTTTGTTCACTACTCACAAATTAAAGATAAGGGTCCCAGAAAAGACTTACATGAAGATGAAAATGTAACTTTTGATATAGAAGAAACTGAAAAAGGGCCTATGGCCACAAACGTTCAAAAAATCTAAAATTAAAAAATATAACTGAGAAAATTTTTTCTCAGTTATATTTTTAATTGCCAGTAATCAACATCAAGCCACTTATCCATCTTATACCCTGACTCTTCTAACGTACCCATTTTGCTAAAGCCAAACTTTTCATGTAATTTTACACTCTCTTCATTTGGAACAGTTATTAAAGATACAAGTAAATGGAAGCCATATTTTTTACTTTCATCTATTAATTCTTTCATTAAAATACTGCCTATTCCTCTGCCTTTACAATCCTTATGAAGATATATAGTAACTTCTCTTGTTTTTGAATATGCCTCTCTAAAATTAAATTCACTAACATATGCATATCCTAAAATTTTTCCTTTTTCCTCATATACTATCCATGGATTACTTTTTATCTTCTTAACAATTCTATTTTCCATTTCATCATTAGTTATTTCTTCTGTCTCAAAAGTAACAACTGTTTCAGCAATATAATAATTATAAATTTTTGTTATTTCTTCAGCATCAGTAATTCTTACGTTTCTTATCATCTTCATCCCCCTGATATATAAGTTTATATATCTATATTAAACCTTTTCTATTACCTCTATCAACTTTTTAATATTAATACTTGTTCCTGTACTTATTTCGTCTAAATTTTTGATTAATGTTGCTCTTCTTCTAAAGCCATTAAACTCTGGATAATCTTCTTCTTTAATTTCCTTTGTAACTAAGTCTGCTAAAACTTTATTTCCTAAGGTAATTACTAGTTCTACACAATAATCATCACAACACTTTAATAAAAAATCTTTATATATCTCATCTACTTCTGGCATTATCTTATATGAAATAATATTAAACTTGTAGCTAAGAAGCTTTTTCAACTTTCTTCCTTCACTATCCTCTTCTTCTCCAGTATATTCTCTATCATTTAAAACTATTATACACGCTTTATACATATTCCACCATTCTCCTTACATTCTGTTCTTTTATTTTTTATAAACAAGTAATGTACTCTTCTATTTCATCTACGCCAATAAACATACTCTTATCCTTTAAAAAAATATATCTAATACTTATAGATTTGAATAAATTCTCAAAAGATATTTCCTCATTATCTATAATATATTTTAATTTTTTTAAAATACTCTTATTATATATTGCACAGAGACTTTGAAGACTCTCGTCTACATATGGAATTAATATATCTTCTTCAAATTGAATTATTCCCATATAATTAACTAATCTCTTATTAATTAAAGGCATATTAGAAGAAATAACAAATACCTTATCACTTTTTGCCTTACATACCATGTCATATATACATCTTATAATTTTTTCTTCTTCATTATCTATTGATTTATACATATCCTTATCTGCTACTAATATTTCTTCATATTCACTTACTAATTCTTTTGTTAATTCTACATATCTTTTATTTTTATACTCTAGAAGCTTAGTATTTTTTATCTTCTTGTTAGTACTGCCATAAAGTATTACTGCAGACCTATCTATTCTCATAATTATCACCCTTTGTAATATAATCTGATATTTTTATTATCTCCAATTTTATCTTTTTACCTTTGTACAAAAAAATTTTTCACCCTATATTTAATTCATATTACTAAACATAAGAATATATGTGAAAAAAATAGTGTTTAAAATGTATTTTAACATTTTAAACACTATTTTTAAATATATTTTCTAACTTCTATAAAACTCTTCTTGCTCTTGAAATTTTACTCCAAGGAACTGATGTTATTCTTACATCTGCGCCACTATTTGGTGCTTCTATCCATTGTCCATTTCCTATATACATTCCAACATGACCTAAATTAGAATAGAATAATAGATCTCCTGGTTGTAAACTACTTAAAGATACTTCATAACCATTATTAATTTGATCATACGTAGTTCTTCCAATGTTTATACCAACTTGTCTAAAGCCCCATTGCATAAGTCCAGAACAGTCAAATGCTCTATAACCTTGATTCACATAATTAGCTGCCCTATTATAAGATCCAGCAGCTGCCTGTACAGGGAATGTTGCTTTTAAAGAATTTAATGTACTTGTTGTAAGATATTCTCCAGATCCTCCCCAAACATATGGGCTTCCTATTTGTGCTGACATTACACTAAATACTTGTGCAAACTTATCTGATAAATTTTCATCTACATTTCTTATGTATTCTGCACTAACATATCCATTAGAACCTTTGTAGTTAATTTTAACCCATTCATTAGATGTTCCTGTTATATCAACAATTTGCCCACTTAAAAGATATCCAAGTACAGTACTACTTGTAGATGCACCAGATCTAACTCTTAAATTAGTTGTTATGTTATATACTTGTCCTTTTCCTGTTGATACTGTTCCATTAATTGAACTGTTTGTTTTTTCACCTTCTTGTATATACTCTGCTGATACATATCCATTTGTACCATTATAACTTATATGATACCAGCTACCTTCTTTTCCTAATATAGTTACATTTTCATCATTTCTTAAATGTCCTAATACAGCATAGTTTGTTCCTGCTCCTGATCTTATATTTAATGTGCTACTTATATTTACTACATGTCCTGCTTTACTTGTGCTTGAGCTATCTCCTGAATTACTGCTTGCCCCTGCACCTTCCTCTATATAATCTGCTGATACATATC
>NZ_FPBY01000302.1 GCF_900116755.1 Clostridium sp. DSM 8431 | reverse complement strand
AAAGCTGTCTCAGATGAATACTTAGAGGATGATATTCCACATATAGATATGTTATATAAAATATAATTAGTGTAGAGCTGTAAGTTTAAGTTTACAGCTCTTTAATTTTGTAATTAAACTTTATTGTATATTAATACCAAAGAGGAATACTGTGTGAGAAAAGCAAAGTAAATAATTTGTCTACTTTATCATTTTCATTTATTAAATTCTTAGAGTTGTTTTTTATTATTAAAAAGATAAAAGAAATAAAGTTTTTTATATAAAAAATATAAAAAAAGTAAGAAAGATTACTTTAGGATAAAAAAGGTAAGTGTTTACGATATCTATATAGAAGATAGAATACTTGTATGCTAACATATTTCATGTAAACATATTCATAAAAGTTAAGGGGGAAATTTTATGTTTTATAGATTAGCAAATGAACATAAAAGTAATCTAAAAAGTAGACTATTAAAGTTAGGTGTATGCTTATTCGTAGCAGGTTTTTCTTTTGGAGTAAAAGGTGTATCAGCAAAGGCAGCTGATTTTTATATTTCTCCAAATGGAAATGATAATAATTTAGGTACTATTTCATCACCTTTTAAAAGTATATCAAAAGCTCAAGATGCTGCATCTTCAGGAGATACAGTTTATATGATGGGTGGGGTTTATAAGGATTTTAAAATAGCTAGTGAAGACAGCAATTATTATTATGTAAATAATATAACTAAAAGTGGAATATTATATAGAGCATATTCTTCGAAAGATTTACCAATATTTGATTTTTCTAATGTTAAACCAACAAAGCGTATAGCAGCTTTTCGTATTGGGCCAGGAGTTAAGAATGTAACATTTTTAGCTATGGAAATTACAGGGGTAAAGGATGGGAATCAAAAGCAGTCTGAATGTATAAGAGTTGAAGGTAATGCAACATTTAATCAAGTATCGTGTCATGACAATAATGCAAATGGCTTTTACTTTGTAAATCATGCAACAGGAAGTTGTATTAAATGTGATTCATATAATAATATAGGTACTAATAGTCAGTCTATAGGTAATACTGATGGTTTTGGTGCTCATGCTGATGGAGTTACTTTTAAGGATTGTCGTGCTTGGAATTGTAGTGATGATGGGTATGACTGCTTAACTTCTAAAGGATCTAATACTTTTGATGGATGCTGGGCTTTTAATATGAGAGCTGGTGGAGATTCTAATGGTTTTAAAATTGGAGGATATGGTACAGGTAGAGTTCCAAGTACAGTTCCAGTTCATACAGTAACTAATTGTTTATCTGCAAATAATGCTGCTCATGGATTTTATGCAAATCATCAGCCAGGTCAATCTGCTACCTGGACATATAATACAGCTTATAACAACAGAGGTGGAAACTTTGATATGCTTGAAAGAGTAAGCATTACTGATTCTACAGATATTCCAGGTACTAGAGAAGTTTTACATTACAATATAGCTTTTGGAGGAACTAATTTTAAGGATGCTAATTTACCTCTTAATAATTATACAAATAACTCTTGGTCCAAAAAAGGTGTAACTGTTTCAGCTGATGACTTTGAAAGTTTAGATGTAAGTCAATTATCTAAAAAGAGAGGAGCAAATGGTGTGCTTCCTAATGTAACATTTATGCATTTAAAGAGTAATAGTGATTTAAAGGGAATGGGATGCTTTAGATAAATTAATAAAGATATTTTTATAAGAGTTGGTTTTTATAGCTGACTCTTTTTCTTTTGGCTGTATTATGAATAAAAGTGATAAAATATGTCAATCATCTTAACAAAGATTTTTTAGGAGATGATATATTTGAATTCGTATGAGC
>NZ_FPBY01000145.1 GCF_900116755.1 Clostridium sp. DSM 8431 | reverse complement strand
TTAACAAAAGATTTTTTGCAAGTTTTACATAAATATCTTTGAGTTTCTTTATTCTTACCATTTTTAACTATGTATTTATTTTTACAATGAGGGCAAATTAATTCTGTTGTTTCTTTATTATTTGAAACATTAATTAAAATGCTGATATCTATTAATAATTTTCTTTTAGCTGCATTACTTAAAAGCTTTATATTTTCTAAAATTTTAAAATAGTTATCTAAACACAAATCAATCACTTCCTTATAATCATTTGTTTAGATACTTGCCTATTTTTATCACTTTTATTCACAATACAGCCTTTATAAAACTTAAAAATTCTTTTCTATATATTTATTGGGAACATTATCTGCAAGCCAAACTTTATCATTTCCTAAATAAAAATATATCCTAACGTAAAATATCTCTAACTTCCATAAGTATTTTACCTAGCATATTTTTACCTGTTCCCTTGCTTCCACATCCCCAATAGTAATCACCAGTAGTCTTTTCAATTAACTCCTCATTACCTGTTGATAAAAGCAGAGTTTTAGCATCTTCATTTGCTTTAAACTTTTCTAAAACAGCATTTCGCATTATATCATCTTTTACATCTTCCCAATCTTGTCTTAAAGGTTTATTTCTATCACGTCCCATATTAGCAGCTTCCATTGGAGATTCTGCTAATCTAACTTCTTCTTCAAAGTCAGTACCTTCAAACTTTTGTGATTGAAAATAATGTTCACTTGTCATAAAGTACTTTCCATTAATATAAAAACCATGCTTTGAAAAATTAGAAAAACAACCATACTCCTCATTTATTCTATAAAAATAAATTGCCATATTCTCCTCCTTAGTATTTGTAATTAATTTATTAGTTTTTCAAATATATCGATATTTTTACACAATTATAACTGTCTGTCTATATGATTTTTACATCACTTCTAAAGTAATTCATTAATTCTAGACTTGAAAGCAGATATATCCTATGAGAAAGCAAAAAATCCAACAGAAAATGTAACCTTAACTAAGGCTACATCTTCTATTAGATTTTATTTTACTTTACAAAAGCTTATTAAAACTACAAATAGCTCTTATAGGATAAATATTAAGCACTCTTAGAAATAGCTGTTGAGTAAATCTTTTCTATAAGACTTAAAGCTCCTTTATATCCAACATAGCTTCTATTTAATACAACTTCATAAGAAGCTGGGAATCCTATTTCTACTATATATCCTTTTAGTTCCTTTGCCACATCTCTTTCCCAGGTAGATCCAAATATTATAGGTGGTCTATGTCCAAAATCTGTTTCTTGTAAAATCTTATCAGCAGTATAACCATCTTCTATAAACTCTACTTCAACGGATACATCATCTGCTAAACGCTTGTATTCATCTTTTATTAAATCTCTATATTTTTCAGGAGCATTATCTGTTATTATCATTTTCTTAGGAATAAGTCCAAGCTGATTAACAACAAACTTGCTTACTGCTAAATTATATACAGATTCTCCTACTACAGCAAAGGCTGAAGGAAGTCCCCACCAATATTCAGCATAGAAATCTGCAAAGTTTTCAAGATAATAATAATATTCTTGTTCTTCCTTCTTTATAAATTCTTCTGCCTTAGTATTATCTATTCCTGCAAAATCAACGACCTTTCTTATAAAGGCTGCTGTTTCCTTTGCACCTATAGGCAATACAGGAATATGTAGGTAAGGCTGTTTATACTTTCTCTCTAAATATTTAGCTGTTTTAACTCCAAGCCATGGTGATATTACAAGATTAAATTCTGCGTTAGGAATAGACTTCCATTCTTCTACTCCCTTTGATTTATTACCAAAAAGAATATTTACTTTAAATCCAGCTCCTTCAAGTATTCTCTTAATTTCTTCTAAATCACCTCTCCAGAATGGGCTTTGATATGGAAGTTCAGTCCATACATTAATTAAACCTTTTTCCTTTATATCCTTATTAACAGCAAATTTATCTACATACTGATCAATTATAGCTTTTACTATTATCTCATGTCCTACAAAGTTATTACCTTTAAAACCTCCTGTTTCTGCAAAAACAATTGGTACATCTTGTTCTTGGAATTCACTTACAACAGAACCTATATCGTCACCAACTAGTTCTCCAATACATCCATTTAATACAACATAAAGTTCTGCATCCATAATTTTTAGAGATGATTTAATTAAATCTCTAAGTTTCTTTTCTCCTCCAAATACAACTTCCTTTTCAGTTAAGTTACAGCTAGGAGTTACAGAGCCTCCTGCATATCCTCCCCCTTGAAAACCATTATAGAAAGCTATACTTTCATACTGCTTGTCGCAGCATCCTGGACCAGAGTGAGTTATAGGCATGGCACCTTTAATTGCTACTACACTATGAAGAGCTCCTAAAGCACATCCATATCTTACCCCATTTATAGAATTTGTTTGTTTTATTACTTCTTCATTAACTGTCATAATCACTAATCCTCCTCATTATCTAAGTAATCTTCAATAAGCTCAGGATGTTTTGATAATATATAAGGATCATCCTGCTTTAGCCACCATTTCTTATAAGGAAGTTTTACATGTTCCTTTATATCTTCATGAAATTTCTTACGTGCCAAAATATCTAATATAGTTTCTCCAAGATTAATCATTCCATCATAACCAATAGCTATATGCTCATCTCCTAAAGGTGCTGCTGGAATTCCAAGCTTAGATGCTAAAGGTGCTAATCCATTATGTCTTATAAGCATAAAATCAGGCTTTAATTTCTTTAGTACACCATAAAGCTGAAATTGTTGTCTATTACTAACATTAAAGGATTTAATATCACCATAATTTTCAAGTAAATGTCCTAAAGAGTCCTGTCTCTTATCACCACTATCATATACAGGATCATGATGGAATACTGTTGCTCCATCAACTTCTACACCAAGTTCCCTTAAAACCTCTACTAACCCATGAGCATAAGCAGAACCAGTAGCTACATAGCCCTTAACACCTTTAAGTTTTTCTCTTAATTCTTCAAGTTTTGGAGCAATTCTTTTATGCTCTCTTTCTATAAATTCTTCAGCAAGAGTTTCTCTATGTGTAACTCTTCCTATTTCACGAATCCATTCATCAGTTCCATGGAAACCATATGGCATTGGTGCTTTAACCTCAGGAACTCCAAATTCTTGTTCTAGAGCTTGAGCCATGTAAGAAGAAAGAGTATAACAGAAACCTATAGTTGCAGCCGCTTCTGACATTTGTGCTAAATCATCTACACTAGCAAGATCTACAACATAATTTACTCTTAAATTAAGATTTTTAAGCATAGGAGTAAATACATCTGATCCCCATAAATTTATAACATTCACTAAGTCTTCCTGTTTCTTTTCAGGATTTCTTCTTACAATCTGTCTTAAAATACCATGCTGAGTAGCATCAAAGCCTGTACTCCAATGCTTAGATTTAAAGCCTTCACATTGAAGTGGAATAACAGGCACTCCTATTTTATCTTCCATTTTCTTTGCAATACTTTCTATATCTTCTCCAATAATACCAGTTGCACAAGAAGTTCCAATAAAAACTGCCTTAGGATTATATCTTTCATAAGCATCAAATATAGACTGTTCCAATTTTTTAGATGCACCAAATACCATATCACTTTCTAGTAAATTAGTATTTATAATTCTTATATTTTCAACTTTATGATTCCTCATGGATAAACCATTTCTATAAATTGAATTGTAAGGAACTTGTCCTGCTCCACAACCTATAGGTGAATGTTGAATAAGTACTGCATCACGAACATTACCAGCCTGACATTCAACCATCTGTTCACTACATACTGATCCTTGAGTAAAGGGACCTTTAACTTCACAAAGTCTGCATCCATCTTTATTACATTTGCATCCCTTAGCCCTTTCTTCATATTGAGATACTTTAGAAAGTTCTGAAGCACTACCAGTCCATCCTATAATAGTTCCAAGCCTTTGCTCTCTTTTTTCAACCTGTGATAAATCTAAATTAATTTTTTTTGCCATATCTACTATCCCTTTCTTAGTTTAATTTCGCTGTTAATATCCAAATAAATCTATTTAATTGAACAAAACTAACATTAAAACCTTGCAATTCAAAAATGTCCTTAAGTTCAGCTTTAGTAGCAGAAATTTCTTTTCTTAGCTCAGCAGCTAAAACTTTCTCTCCTCTATCATCAAGGTCTTTTAATATTTCTTCACGTATTTCTTCGCTTTCAAAGATAGTGTCTGCAATAACTACAGTACCTTTATTTTTTAGTTTCATTTTAAATAACTCAACTGCTTCCATTTTTTCTAAGGGTGTTAAATTATGAAATGCAAGAGAACTGATAATTGCATCAACAGAATTGTTATCAATAGGTAAGCCAAGAAATGTTCCACTTAAAAATTTAATATTAGGATACTTAGATGCAGCAATATTTCTAGTTTTTAAATTTGGTTCAATTCCTACAGAATCATAACCAAATTCATTAGCTATATTAGTTAAATTTCCAGTACCAGATCCTATATCAATAACTTTAGCTCCTTTAAATTTTGATATTTGTCTTACTGTTTCATTTAAAATTTCCTTATAGTTTTTAAATAATTCACTATATTCACCATCTTCCATTGCAACAACTTCATCATACTTTTCTGCATAATCATCAAATAAAGCATTAAATCTAAAATCGCTTAACTTCAAATTGAAATCATAAAGATTTTGACTAAAATATCTATCACTTCTATCTGGAAGCACAACTACTATATTAGTTTCACCCTTAGATTTATATGCTTGCTTAACAGCTGCTGCTACTGCCTCTCCTGATGATGATCCAACTAAGACACCTTCCTTTTTTGATAAAAGCCTTACATAATACATAGCTTCATCATCTTCAATTTTTTCAACTTCATCTACAATATCTCTATTAAAGACCTGTGGTATAAAGTGATTTCCTATGCCTTCTACCTTGTATGTTCCTGATTCACCTCCTCCTAAAATAGAACCATAGGGATCTGCTAGTACAATTTTTATATTTGGATTTTGTTCTTTTAAATACTCGGAAATTCCTGTAATAGTTCCTCCTGAACCTGCACCTGCAACTAAGATATCCACCTTTCCATCTAAAGCATCATAAATTTCCTTTCCAGTTTTTCTATGAGCATGAATATTGGCTTCATTATCAAACTGTCTTGCCATAAATGAATTTGGTATCTCTTTTAAAAGTTCATTAGCCTTTTTAACAGCTCCTTCAATACCTTCTTCAGATGGAGTTATAGTAAGTTCAGCTCCAAGGGCTCTCATTAAAGTTTGTTTTTCAACAGCAAACTTTTCAGGAATTACAACTTTTAATTTATATCCTTTTTCAAAAGCTGCCATAGCAAGTCCTATACCTGTATTACCTGCTGTAGCTTCAATTATTACATCTCCTTTTTTTAGCTCACCATTCTCTTCTGCTTCCTTTATAATTTCAAGTCCTACTCTATCTTTAATACTTCCTCCTGGATTTAAATATTCAAGCTTGGCAAATATATTTACCTTTTTATCTGGCGAAATATGATTAAGCTTTAAAAGAGGCGTATTACCTATAAGACTTCTAATATCATCAATATATTTCATAAAAATCACCTACCTTAAGCTCTTATTAAAAGCATTTTCAATATCTTCAATTAAATCATCACTATTTTCAATTCCCACTGATAATCTTAAAAGATTATCTACTATTCCAGTTTGTTGTCTTAATTCATAAGGAATAGCAGCATGAGTCATGCTGGCTGGATGGCAGATAAGAGATTCAACACCTCCTAAGCTTTCAGCTAAAGTTATTAATTTAAGAGATTTTACAAATTCTTTATAATCAACTTTACTATTTACAACAAAGGAAATCATTCCACCAAAACCTGAAGACTGCTTAACATGTGTATCATATCCCTTGGAGTCTTTAAGCCCTGGATAATATATTTTATCTACATATTGACTCTTTAAAAGATATTCTGCTATCTTTTTTGCATTTTCTTCATGCCTATCAAGTCTTACGCCTAAAGTTTTAATCCCCTGTAATAATATAAATGAATCAAAAGGTCCAAGAACTCCTCCAGTGGAATTTTGAATAAATTGAAGCTTATCATAAAGATCTTTTTCTTTTACAGCTAAAAGTCCAGCTACCACATTACTGTGTCCACCTAAATATTTAGTTGCACTATGAAGAACAATATCTGCACCGAAATTTAATGGTTTTTGAAAATATGGTGACATAAAAGTATTATCAACTATAGTTAATGCATCATATTCCTTTGCAAGTTTTGATACTTCTTCAATATCTGTAATATCCATCAAAGGGTTTGTAGGTGTTTCTATATATACAGCCTTTATCTTTTCTCTTTCTAAAATAGATTTTATATTGCTAATATCAGAAACATCTACTGTTTTATATTTAAGGTTAAAATTTTTAAATACCTTATCAATTACTCTAAAAGTACCTCCATAAAGGTTATCTGGAATTATTATTTTATCTCCACTTTTGAATAAAGATAATACTGCAGTTATTGCAGCCATACCACTTCCAAAAGCTAGTCCATATTCTCCATCTTCTAATAATGCTATAGTCTTCTCTAAGGCTTCTCTTGTTGGATTACCTGTTCTTGAATATTCGTATTTAAAATCTCCTAAAGCCTTTTGTTTATATGTTGATGTTTGATAAATAGGAACATTAACTGATCCTGTAAATTCATCTCCTTCAACTGCTCCATGTACTAATAATGATTCTATTTTCATAATTTACACCTCCTAAATTCCTTTAAATGCACTTTCAATATCTTCAATTAAATCTTCTATATTTTCTGTACCTATAGATAGTCTTATGGCATTCTTTGTAACTCCTGCCTTAAGCTGATCCTCATTAGATAACTGCTTATGAGTAGTTGATGCTGGATGAATAACTAAAGATTTAGAATCACCCACATTAGCTAGTAATGAGAATATTTCAAGATTATCTATAAACTTGCGAGCATTTTCTTCTCCTCCTTTAATTCCAAAAGAAAGAATAGCTCCAGCACCTTTTTCTAGATATTTTTGTGCTAAATCATAATATTTATTATTTTTTAATCCTGGATAGTTAACCCATTCTACATTTTCATTTTCGCTTAAATACTCAGCAATCTTTTTGGCATTTTCAACATGTCTCTCCATTCTTAAAGAAAGAGTTTCAAGTCCTTGTAAAAGTTGAAATGCATTAAAAGGACTAAGTGAAGCGCCTGTATCTCTTAAAATCTGAACTCTTGCTTTAGTAATATAGGCAGCTTCTTTGAAAGTTTTCGTAAAACTTACATTATTATAAGTAGGATCTTCTTCAACTAAAGATTTAAATTTATCATTTTGAGCCCAGTTAAATCGTCCACTATCAACTAAAATTCCTCCAATTACCGTTCCATGCCCTCCAATAAACTTAGTAGCAGAATGAACTACAATATCTGCTCCATGTTCAAAAGGTCTTAAAAGATATGGAGTAGCAAAAGTATTATCTACAATTAGTGGAATGCCATGTTTATGGGCAATATGGGAAACCGCTTTAATATCTATAACATTAATTTCTGGATTACCTATAGACTCTATATATATAGCCTTAGTATTTTCTGTAATTGCCTTTTCAAAATTACTTACATCATCACTATCTACAAAAGTAGTTTTAATTCCATACTTTGTTTTAAAAGTATTTTGAAAAAGATTATACGTTCCACCGTAAACTGTAGATGAAGAAACTATTTCATCTCCAGTACCAGCTAAAGTAATTATTGCTGCTGTAATTGCTGCTATTCCGCTTCCAAAGCCTACTGCATCAATACCTCCTTCAAGATCAGCAACTCTCTTTTCAAAAACAGTATTAGTTGGATTTCCTATTCTAGAATAAGTGTACCCCTCTCCCTCTAATCCAAATAGTTTTTCAGCTTCATCTGAAGAATCAAAAACGAAGGAGGTTGAAGCATATATAGGTACTGCTCTACTCTTTGTATCCTTATCTAGTCCTTGTCCTGAATGTAATTGTTTTGTTTCAAATCTATAATTTTTACTCATTATAATTCCCTCCCTTGTATAATCTAGTTGTAACATTTGATAGAAAACTATTTACTATTCTAACGAACATTACATGTCTAAATTGATATTAATTTTCTTATCTATTACTTTGCTTACGCCCCGATAGGGAAAATACGCATTTCATAATTTAAAATAGTTTTTTATTTAAATTCCAAAAGGAATCTAACCAAATTTAATATAGTTTAGTATAATACTCCTGAATAGAAGATAGATGTACCCCCCCTGGGAGGTTTTAAAGAACCTATACCCGTAAAAAAGCGTATCATTCCATCAGGTAGAATTCTATGTTTAGCTGGTTGGATTTCCCTT
>NZ_FPBY01000212.1 GCF_900116755.1 Clostridium sp. DSM 8431 | reverse complement strand
TATCCATTTCGGCTATTATCATTATTTTTACTCATAGTATCATACTTACAATAACCTAATGCCTCATCCATTTCAGCTTCTAATGCTTCTTGTAGAACATCTCTAAACATTTCTTTTAATCCTACTAATATTTCATTAGCATTAGTAAAATGTTGCTCCTTAATATATTCTCTTAATAATTCTTTCGACACGTTTCCCATATAAAAAACTCCTTCTTGCAATAATTTGTTATTTTGATTATTGCCAAGAAGAAGCTATTTTTATTCTGTTTACACAAAATTTTTTATACGGCCGAACTTAATTATAACAGAGATTTATCATAAATGTTTTTTTTATTTTATTCAGTTGTAAAATTATTCAAGCATTTTTGCACTATTATAGTATGATTTTAATAAGTCTTTGCGACAAACTTCTTGACAACTACCGCTTCTGATCTTCCTAAACCTTGCAGATAGCTTATGTACCTTTTTAAATAGATAGGCATCATATCTTCTATATTCTCAATTCCAAACTCACCTTTACAGTAAATAAAGAATTTAAGAGAAGAATTATAGCAAGTCTTAATAGTTCTCTCACTATAATTTCTTACCTGCATATCATATCTATATTCTTTTAGTAAATCCTCCAAAAGCAAAAAAAGACACCTCCAATATCAATACACACTATGTATATCAATATTGAAAGTGTCTTTAAACAAATTTGTATACCATTATCAAATGATTTTTTTCTAGTTCAGAATACCTCTAAGCGCCCTATTCTTCCCATCCTTCAGGGAACTCAGCATTGTGGTAAACATTCTGTACATCATCATCGTCATCAAGAAGATCAAGTAGCTTCTGCATCTTCTTAACTTCTCCTGTATCTATATTTAATTAATTGATTTTTTAGACTTAAAATTTATATTAACTTATCCCATCAATTTTCACATTAGTCAAAATACCATTATCAATTTCATATAAATAATCACTCAATTGCTGAACATCCCGTTCTATATGGCTAGTTAGCAAGATTGTTTTACCACCATCTTTTATTTGAATTAACTTTTCTTTCAACTTTTCAACACTATACTTGTCCAATCCATTAAAAGGCTCATCTAATATTAATATTTCTGGGTCCTCCATTATTGCTTGTGCAATTCCAAGACGCTGTTTCATTCCTAAAGAAAATTCTTTTACTTTTTTATCACCAATAGGCAGCTCCATAAAATGTAATACCTCTATAATTTTTGAATTATCTATCTTATTATTAATCTGTGCTAAAAACTTTAAATTATCAAAAGCACTATAATTAGGTAAAAATCCAGGCTGTTCAATTAATGCTCCAACATTATCTGGGAAGTCAACATCTGATCCAATTTTTTGTCCTTTAACTTTTACATAACCTGATGTAGGTCTTATAAATCCACATATAGCTTTAAAAATCAAAGTCTTTCCAGAACCATTTCTTCCAATAATCCCATATGTCTTTCCTTTTTTTACGTTCAAGTTTATCTTATTTAATATGGTAGTTCCTTTAAAACTCTTTGTATAATCAACTATTTCTATAATATTTTCTTCAGACACAATTTATCCTCCTATATATTTTAAATTTCATCAATATCTTTTTTCCTTATAATTAACAATGATATAAGAAAATTTATAATTACAAAAAGTCCTATATATATTAAAGAATTTATAATATTTAATCCCAGAAAACCATCTTTAAAAATTTCAAATCTCCTTAACATTCCATTATTAATTAATTGTATCCTATATAATTTACTTTTAAAGAATATAGGTGCTAAAATAAACAATATTCCTACTGCAGTAGCTTCATTTGATTTTACAAAGATATAATATAAATTATTTAGAAAAATCTGCACAGCAGCTAATGTAATGATATTAAGTAAAAGTACCCATAAAATAACTTTATATTGATTTATCTCAATATTACTACTTAATAAATTATCTGTGCCCTTAAGGACTACATTGCTAAAAGCTGCATGCCCTAATTTTACTCTGCATACTAATAATGTAGCTAAAAATAATACAAAATAATACTCAATTAATTTTATTACTATTGTTAAATTAAAAGCTATAATCCATTTATACTTGTTCTTCGCTCTTGTCAGTATTAATTCCGACGTTTCTTTAACTCTACTTATTACAGATAGATTAATCATATATAACACAAAAAGATGTGGTGTAAGCCATAAAATGAATGAAAAGATATCCTTAACTATATTATAATCTACATCTAATCCACCATATGTAATTACAATAATATCTCCAATCAAAATATTCTCATAAGAATTACTATTCACTAATCTCAACTGTAATATTGTGATTAAAATTCCAATTAAGAATAATATTAGGACTCTTTTTTCTTCATTATATGATTTTAAATTTAAACTAATTATTCTTCTAATCATGTGAAATTACTAACCTTCTATTTAATAATAAATTAACAGCTATAATAACAGCTAAAAGTGCAAAACTAAAAATAAGTGACATCCAAAGAGGAACAGGGAAATAATTATTTTGAGAAAAATTATGCTTATACAATAATGCCATGGTATCTAATCCTATATATTTATAAGCTTCACACAATCCTCCTTCTAAAGAAAATCCATCAAAAATTACATTTCCTATTAAATAAGAACTTATTATAATATAAACTATATACTTCCTCTGTATATAATTCATTAATAAATCTCTCAAACTAAAAAGTATTAATGAAGAAATAAATATTTCTATGTAGGATATTAATACTGCTTCTATTGGATTTAAATTATATACAAAAGAATTAACATATAATGTATTTATTACTTCTCTTACATTCTCTTTATTTAATACAAAATCACTCCACCATGTTTCATATTTAAACATAAACATATTTATGATAAATAAAATCACAAAAAAGAGACTTGTAAATAAAAAAGCTAATATACTATTAGTAACACTTTTTGAAACTATATATGTTCTTTTATGGCTGCTCCTTAGCATAATACATTTTTCATAATCGTTCTTTACATTAAAGAAAGTTGTTATCACAACAACAAATGGAAGATAAAATCCTAATATAAAACTACTATAGTTAACAGTCTTCAAAATTCCATCCCAGATATTTAAATTTATATGATAACTTCTGCTTATTGCTGCCAGTCTGCTTGAAATCATATATACTGCAATAAAAAACACAAGACTGCTTATTCCAACCTTTACTGGTAAATTGCATAATTTCAAATTAATTTTCACTAAACTCTTTACTTTATTTTTCATATATATCTTCCTTTTTTGTTTTCAAAATGAATACTATAGAACATACTATTAATATTAGAATTAATTCTATAAATATTTCACTTACTGTAATATTTTCAGCTACATAAAATTGATTAATTAATGAGGTAGAATAATGCTCAATGCTTAAAATAGAACATATTATACTTCCTGTAATCCAAAATATAAAAGGTGATAAAATTATTGCAATTTTATTATTTATAAATGAAGAAACAGCTAATCCTATAGATGCATACGCTGCTCCAAATATAAAATTTATTATGATATGAATTACTATATACATAAAAAAGTTATCAACCAATATTCCTGAAAAAGGACCTCCATAAGACCCATATCCATAGAAATCTTCTATATTACCTTTAAAAATAATAAAAATTAATAAAGTTAAAATAATTGTAGGGATTATAACTGCCAATCCACCAGCAATACTATTGACAATTATTTTTGAATTTATGTATTTTTTATGATTAATTCTCAAATCAATCTGCTTAATAATTCCACTTTCCTTTTCTTCTACAAAGGATAATCCAAAGGGTAATACTGAAATAATAGGCATAGCAACAATAAACATTCTAAATTGAGCAAACCATACTCCGTATTTATTAAGACCATTTTCCACCATAAGCCTTGCTGACTCTTTAGCTTCAGCCGTTTGAAGATCTGGCGCATCATAATTAAAAAATAAGAATTCCTTTATTTCAAAATATATTCCTAGAGTACTAATTATTAAAGCAATGATTATAGCTGCTATAAATCTTTTACTTTTTATCACTCTCTTTAGTTCATCAACGACCATATTTTCTCCTTTCTAATTGAACTTCAAACCATAACATCTTATGGTTTGAAGTTTAGTTAATTTATAAAAATTTTACCATGTAAAATTTCCATATGCCCATCTTGAAGAAGTTTCAAAAGTATCATTATAGGCTCTTACTTTATACTCATATCCATCACTCATTGCAACTCCAGATAAAGTATAATATCCACTACCTTGATGACAACGTACATAACTACTTCTTGCTTCATTATGAGCATTTTCTGCTCTTGCCTTACAATAATATGATGGACCATCAACAATACGAGTTAATGATATCTTTGCTGCCCCTCCATCATATGTGTTCCATGAATCATCATCTGTATTAGATATTTTAGCTGGTAATAAGTTCATTCCCCAATCATTGTCATCCCTACGTGCAGAAGCATTCACACCTCCCATTGTTCCTAATACTACAGTTATTCCTACTGCTACTAAAATTGTTTTTAATTTCTTCATTTTTATCCCCCTCATTTTTCATATTAACAAGCTTGTCACAACTATTATACCATATTTTATATATTTTTCATGTCTTTGTAATATTTTATTGTTTTTTTTGTATTATTTGCTTTAATTTCCTCTATTTGAGTTGCAATAGATTCATTTAAGCAAAATCTATCTAGTTTAGTTATGTATTTTACACATTAAAATTGGTTCTTTCCAATGTTAGTTGAAACAGCCTAGATTCTATTATATAATTTGAATAATAAAATCAAGGGGAAAGAACAAAAGGGTGAAAATTATTATAAATAACAGAAAAATGTTTTGCAAAAATGATTCTTGTAATCATAAAACTTTTTCTGAAAAGTTTAAATTTATAAATGACAAAGCTAAGAAAACAAAGAGGTTGGAAAAAGAAATTATTAATATCTCATTAAATATGAGTTCTGTAGCTGCTAGCAAATATTTAAGTGATAATTTAACTAATGTAGGAAAGAGTACAATTTGTGCTCTTTTAAAAAAAAGATACAGTAGTTATTGATAAATCTAAAGTAGATATGGTATGTATTGATGATTTTGCAACTAGAAAAGGTAAAAAATATGCAACTGTAATGATAGATATAAATACTCATAAAATAATTGATATGATAAATTCACGTGATTATGAAAAAGTTTCTTCTTGGTTAAAAAATTTCCCTAATTTAAAGATAATATC
>NZ_FPBY01000143.1 GCF_900116755.1 Clostridium sp. DSM 8431 | reverse complement strand
AGATTTATCAAGAGCCGTGTGCGAGGCCCGCATGCACGGTTCTGTGAGAGGAAAGACCTCAGAAAAAAATATTTCTGAGGTTCACCTACTCGATGAATTTCATTGATAGGAATGGTTATAATAATTAATATACTTCATATAGATAAATACTTTTTATATTACACATTTTGAAGGGTATACTCTATATAAATGTATTTTTTTAAAATACTTTCTTAAAAATGTATACATATCCATAAAACAGTAATAAAATAAAGTTATAAAAATATGGGGGTAGAAAATATGAGGAATGAATATTCATATGGAATGAAACAAATTCAAAAGCTTGCAATGACAAAAGAAATGCAAATGTCTATTAATATTTTACAGATGTCATCAGCTGAACTTAGTGAATATATAGAAAAAGAATTTGTAAGTAATCCATTAATTGAAATAAGTGATAATTCAGTTTTTAATATTAAAGAATATGGAAGTTTGAGTTCTTATGGAAAAGTAAGTATAAATTCTGAAGACATATCTCCATTAAATTTTGTGTCGAAAGAAAAAACATTAAAAGAATATTTACATGAACAAATTTTAGAAGTTGAAAAGGATAAAAAAATCAGAAAAACTGCAGATTATATTGTTGAGTGCCTTGATGATAATGGCTATTTTAAAGTTAATGAAAAAGTGGTGGCAGAAGAATTAAAAATAACTGTAGATGAAGTAGAAAAGTCACTTAGATTAGTACAAAAATTAGAGCCAGTAGGCATAGGAGCTAAAAGCTTAAGAGAGTGTCTTATTATTCAGTTAGATTATTTAAATATTAATGAACCTAAATTAATTCAAATTATCAGTAATAATCTTGAGGATATAGGGAAAGATAATTATAAAAAAATTGCAAAGGAATTAAGTATAACAAGAGCAGAGGTACAAAGGTATTCTGAGATGATAAGGAAGTTAGAGCCAAGGCCTTCTAGAGGATTTTATACTGGAGAAGATTATAAATATATAGTTCCAGATGCAGAAATAAGAAAAACAGAATTTGGTTTGGAAATATTAATGAATGAAAGGTCTGTTCCAAGTCTTATTATTAGCAGTACATATAAAAAAATATTACAAGAGAAGGGAGACTTAGAAACAGAAAAATATGTTAAAGAAAGAATGGAAAAAGCACAAAATCTAATTAAGAGTATACAGGAAAGAAAAAATACTTTAAGAAAGATATTAGAGTGTGTCACAAGTGAACAATATGATTATTTTTGTGGTAAAGTTAAGTTCTTAAAACCTATGATGATAAAAGATGTAGCTAAGGAATTAAATTGTAGTGAATCAACAGTTAGTAGAGCAGTAAAAGATAAGTTTGTACTTACAGAAAAAGGTATTGTCAAAGTTAAAGAATTATTTACCTTAAATTTAATTAAATGCAATAATAATGAATTTTCTGTAAGTTTTATAAAAAATATAATAGAAAGTTTAATTGAAAAAGAAAATAAAAAAAGTCCAATTCCAGATCAAGATATAGCAGATAATTTAAAGGAAAAAGGAATAAAAATATCTAGAAGAACTGTAGCTAAATACAGAGAAGAGATGGGAATAAAGTCTTCACACAAAAGAAAAATATTATAATGTAAAGTGTGGATAAATATACGTTAAGAGGAGAAAATTAAAATTAATAAAAGCATATTTTAGAAAAATTTTTTATAACCTCTTTAAAAATTCTTGTTGATGATTTATAATAATACATGTGGGACATAAAAATGATAAGTGGGACATTAAAAAGCCCAAAGGAGTGTTTAAGTTGAAGGAAATATTAAAGTTAGAAATGAAGATAGTTCCTGAACTTGTAGAAGTGCTCGAAAAAAGATACTATATACTGAGGACTATTTATTACAATCAACCAATAGGCAGAAGAATTTTAGCAAATCAGTTAAACTTGGGAGAAAGAATTGTAAGAACAGAAATAAGTCTTTTAAAAGAGCAAGGTCTTATAGAGATAAATACTCCAGGTATGACAGTTACAAGTAGCGGAGAAGAGATTGTAAATAACTTAAAAGATTTTATTCACGAAATAAGAGGACTATCAGAAATTGAGACTCAGCTTAAGGGATTATTAAATCTAAGACAAGTTATTATAGTTCCAGGTGACGTTGAAGAGAACCCGACAGTTTTAAAAGAAATAGGTAAAGCCTGTTCTAATTATGTCAAAGATATTATTAAAGATAATGACATAATTGCTTTAACAGGAGGAAGTACGCTAAAGGAAGTTATAGAAGCCTTTCCAAGGCTAAATAACTTTTCAAATATATTAGTAGTTCCAGCTAGAGGCGGTATGGGAAGAAAAGTTGAAACTCAAGCCAATACTTTAGCAGCATTATTAGCTGAAAAGCTTAATGGAAGCTACAAGCTCCTTCATATTCCTGAAAATCTTTCACCAGACATATTAGATAGTCTGCTTAAAGAAAAGAATATAAAAGAAGTCATAGATTGCATACATCATGCTGATATTTTAATATATGGTATAGGTAATGCTAAAGAAATGGCTGTGAAAAGAGGAGCATCAGATGCTGAGATTGAAAGACTAAATAAATTAGGTGCCATAGGTGAAGCTTTTGGGTGTTACTTTGATAAAAATTCAAATGTTGTATCTCAAACAGCACCAATAGGAATAAACATTAGTGAATCAAAAAAAATTAATGTGCATATTGCAGTGGCAGGTGGAAAAAATAAAGTAGAGTCCATAATTTCAACTCAACGTAATAATACAAATGGTATTCTTGTAACAGATGAAGCAGCAGGAAGAAAAATGCTGGCGATTCTGAAAAAAGGAATCCAAGATTAATTAAGCTAATTTATAAAAAATTTTTATAAATACATTTTTAGGAGGTAATTGTACAATGGCAAATGTAAAAGTAGCAATTAATGGTTTTGGACGTATAGGACGTCTTGCATTCAGACAAATGTTTGGAGCAGAAGGTTATGATGTAGTCGCAATCAACGACTTAACTAGCCCTAAGATGCTAGCTCATTTATTAAAATATGATTCAGCTCAAGGTAGATATGAATTAGCAGACAAAGTAACTGCTGGTGAAGATTCAATCACAGTTGATGGTAAGGAAATAAAAATATACGCTAAAGCTGACGCTAAGGAACTTCCATGGGGAGATTTAGATGTAGACGTAGTATTAGAATGTACAGGATTCTACACTTCAAAGGCTAAAGCTTCTGCTCACATCGAAGCAGGTGCTAAGAAAGTTGTTATATCAGCTCCAGCTGGAAATGATCTTCCAACAATCGTATACAGCGTAAACGAAGATACATTAACTAAGGAAGATACAGTTATATCTGCAGCTTCTTGTACAACTAACTGTTTAGCTCCAATGGCTGATACATTAAACAAGTTAGCTAAGATAAAGAAAGGATACATGACTACTATCCATGCTTACACTGGAGATCAAATGACTCTTGATGGACCTCAAAGAAAAGGTGATTTAAGAAGAGCTAGAGCTGCAGCTGTTAACATAGTACCAAACTCAACTGGTGCTGCTAAAGCAATCGGATTAGTTATCCCAGAATTAAATGGAGTATTAGATGGATGTGCTCAAAGAGTTCCAGTTCCAACTGGTTCATTAACTCAACTTATCGCTATGGTAGACGGTAAAGTAACTGAAGAAGATGTAAATGCAGCTATGAAAGCAGCAGCTTCAGAATCATTCGGATACACTGAAGAAGAATTAGTTTCTTCTGATATAGTAGGAATCAAGTTCGGTTCATTATTCGATGCTACTCAAACTAAGGTTATGGATATGGGTGACGGAACTACTATGGTTAAGGTAGTATCTTGGTACGACAACGAAAACTCATACACTAGCCAAATGGTTAGAACAATTAAATACTTCGCTGAATTAGCTTAATTAGTATTTAATAAACAGGATATTTAAAGGGCTTTTAAAGCAATCTTATAAGATCCTATAAAGGGTCCGGTCTCTAAGGCATACTTATAGGACCGGGCCATTTTTTGAAATTAGAATAAATTTTGAGGTGAAAAGAATGAACTTTAATAAGAAGACTGTAGAAGATATCGATGTAAAAGGTAAAAAAGTTTTAGTTAGATGTGACTTCAACGTACCACTAAAAGATGGTGTTATAACTGACGAAAACAGATTAAATGGTGCATTACCAACTATAAAGTATTTAGTAGAAAATGGTGCTAAAGTTATCCTTTGCTCACATATGGGTAAACCAAAGGGAGAACCAAAACCAGAATTATCATTAGCTCCAGTTGCTAAGAGATTAAGCGAAATGCTAGGAAAAGAAGTAAAATTCGCTGCTGATGACAACGTTGTAGGAGAAAATGCTAAAGCTGCAGTTGCAGAAATGAAAGATGGAGATGTAGTTTTACTAGAAAACACTAGATACAGAAAAGAAGAAACTAAGAACGGTGAAGAATTCTCTAAAGAATTAGCTTCTCTTGCTGAAGTATTTGTTAATGATGCATTTGGTACAGCTCACAGAGCTCACTGCTCAACTGTAGGTGTAACAGACTACTTAGATACAGCTGTTTGTGGATACTTAATCCAAAAAGAATTAAAGTTCTTAGGAGATGCTGTTGAAACTCCAGAAAGACCTTTCGTAGCTATATTAGGTGGAGCTAAGGTTTCTGATAAAATCACAGTTATAAACAATTTATTAGACAAGGTTAACACTATCATCATTGGTGGTGGTATGGCTTACACATTCTTAAAAACTCAAGGATATGAAATCGGAACTTCATTAGTTGAAGAAGATAGATTAGACTACGCTAAAGAAATGATAGCTAAAGCAGAAGAAAAAGGTGTTAAATTCTTATTACCAGTAGACCACAGAGTTGCAACTGAATTCAAAGATGTAACTGCTACTGTAACAGAAGATCAAAACATTCCTGCTGGAAACATGGGATTAGATATCGGACCAAAGACTGAAAAGTTATATGCTGATGCTATTAAAGATGCTAAGACAGTTATCTGGAATGGACCTATGGGAGTATTCGAATTCGAAAACTACAACAAGGGTACAATTGCAGTTGCTAAGGCAATGGCAGAATCAGAAGCTACTACTATAATCGGTGGTGGAGACTCAGCTGCAGCAGTTAATATATTAGGATTCGGAGATAAGATGAGCCACATTTCAACTGGTGGTGGAGCTTCACTTGAATTCTTAGAAGGTAAGGTATTACCAGGGATAGCTGCTTTAAACGATAAATAATTTTTTAAAGTGTTATAAAAAAATCAGTGTTTAATTATATTTATATATTATATTTATGAGGTGAATATTAATGAGAAAAGCAATTATAGCTGGAAACTGGAAAATGAACAAAACTCCAGAAGAAGCTGTTCAAGTTATTAATGAATTAAAGCCATTAGTAAAAGATGCTACATGTGACGTAGTTATCTGCCCAACATTTGTATGCTTAGATGCTGCAATAAAGGCTGCTGAAGGATCAAATATAAAGATAGGTGCTCAAAACATGCACTTTGAAGAAAGCGGTGCATTCACAGGAGAAGTTGCTCCAGGAATGTTAGAAGCTATGGGAGTTGACTATGTTATATTAGGACATAGTGAAAGAAGAGAATACTTCAATGAAACAGATGAAGCATTAAATAAGAAAGTTAAGAAAGCATTTGAACACAACTTAACTCCAATTCTTTGCTGTGGTGAAACACTAGAACAAAGAGAAGCAGGAGTAACAAATGATTTCATAGCTTGCCAAATCAAAGTAGACATGGCTGGTTTAACTAATGAACAAGCAAAACAAGTTGTTATAGCTTATGAACCAATCTGGGCTATTGGAACTGGTAAAACTGCTACTAAGGAACAAGCTAATGAAACTATTTCTGCAATAAGAAAAGTTGTAGAAGGAATGTATGGTAAGGAAGTTGCTGACGAAGTAAGAATTCAATACGGTGGATCAGTAAAACCAAATACAATCAAAGATCAAATGGCTATGTCTGATATAGATGGAGCATTAGTTGGTGGAGCTAGTTTAGTAGCTGCTGACTTTTCTCAAATTGTTAACTATTAATAAATAGTAAAAAGTAACCTCATTAAGCTAAAAATCTTTTATAGATATGTTTAGATAATGAGGTTATTTTATTGAAATTTATAAAGATAAACTTGGTTTATTAGTAATTATATCCCTGAATTAATAGTAGACAAATAAGATAAATAAGATTATATTATTTTTTTATAAAATAAATTGTGATATACTTATAATTAAAGATTAGGGGATAATACCCTTTTAGATATGGAGGATTTATTTATGAAAGTATCTACAAAGGTTGAATACGGATTAGTAGCTTTAATTGATATCGCAGCTAATTCAGTAAACGGAGATGTTGTAACAGTTATAAGTATAGCTGAAAGGCAAGGTATATCAAAAAATTATCTTGAACAAATATTAACACCACTTAGACAAGCTGGGATAATAAATGGAACTAAGGGTTCTCAAGGAGGATATGCACTTACTTCAGATCCTAAGGAATTAAAGTTATCTACAATATTAAATGCATTAGATAGCAACTTATTAAACGTGGTTTTTGATAGTAGCATGAAGTGTAATCCAAATGCCATAAATGCTATTAAACACAATATGTGGGATAAACTAGATGAGTCTTTTAATAAACTAGCTGAAAATACTACATTAGCAGAGCTTGTTGAAGCATACAATAATGAAAATATGGAATCAGTAATGTTCTACATATAGGTAGTATTTTTAAATTTGCATAGTGATTAAAAAAATAATATAATTAAAAATAATATAATAAATATGTAGTTCAATTACTTCAAGTAGTGAATACAATGGAGGTAGAGAAGCATGGCAAAGAAACCAGTAATGTTAATGATTATGGACGGTTTTGGAATCGCTCCAAAGTCAGAAGGAAATGCTGTAGCATTAGCAAATAAAACAAATTTCGATAGATTAATCAAGGAATATCCAAATACAGAGCTTCAAGCAAGTGAAATGGCAGTTGGTCTTCCAGAAGGTCAAATGGGTAACTCTGAAGTTGGACATTTAAATATAGGTGCAGGAAGAATAGTATACCAAGAATTAACTAGAATAACTAAGTCAATTCAAGATGGTGAAATATTCGAAAACGAAGCTTTATTAAAAGCAATGAAGAATGCAAAAGAAAATAATACATCATTACACTTAATGGGATTATTATCAGACGGTGGAGTTCACGCACACATAGAACATTTAAGAGGACTTCTTGAATTTGCTAAGAAGGAAGGACTTCAAAAAGTATATGTTCATGCATTTATGGACGGTAGAGACGTACCACCATCATCAGGTAAAGAATATATAGAAAAAGCTGAAGCTATGATGAAGGAAATTGGTGTAGGTGAAATAGCTACTATAAGTGGTAGATACTATGCAATGGATAGAGATAACAGATGGGAAAGAATTGAACTTGCTTACAATGCAATGGTTCTAGGTAAAGGTGAAACTGCTAACTCTGCAGTTGAAGCTATAGAAAACTCATACCATGATAATAAGACAGATGAATTCGTATTACCATGTGTAATAATGAAAGATGGAGCTCCAACAGGAACTATCCAAAATGGAGATTCAGTTATATTCTTTAACTTCAGACCAGATAGAGCTAGAGAAATAACTAGAGCTATAAACGATAAAGAATTCTCAGGATTTAAGAGAGAAACTTTAAATCTTACATTTGTAACAATGACTCAATATGACAAGACTTTAGAAGGAGTTGAAGTTGCATTCAAGCCTCAAACTCTAGTAAATACATTAGGTGAATATGTTTCTTCTAAGGGATTAAAACAATTAAGAATAGCAGAAACTGAAAAATATGCTCACGTTACATTCTTCTTCAATGGTGGAGTAGAACAACCAAATGAAGGTGAAGTAAGAACTGTTATACCATCACCAAAGGTAGCAACTTACGATCTTAAACCAGAAATGTCTGCTTATGAAGTAACAGATGAATTATTAAAAGAAATAGATGAAGATAAATATGACATGATCATATTAAACTATGCTAACCCAGATATGGTTGGTCACACTGGTGTTGTTGATGCAGCTATTAAAGCAGTAGAAACTGTTGATACATGCTTAGGAAAAGTTGTAGATAAGATACTAGAAAAGGACGGAACATTATTTATAACTGCAGACCACGGTAATGCTGAGACTGAAATAGATTTATCAACAGGAACTCCATTTACAGCTCACACTACTAACCCAGTACCATTTGTATGGGTAAGTAACCACGTTGATGGAAGAAAGCTTAACCCAGGTAAGCTTTGTGATATAGCTCCAACAATGTTAAATGAAATGGGTCTTCCAGTACCAGCTGAAATGACAGGTAAGTGCTTAATTACTAAGTAATTAGATATAGTTAAAAGGTGATTTCTAATTTGTTTAGAAATCACCTTTTATTATGGTTATATTGTGAATAAAAGTGATAAAAATAGTCAAGTATCTAAACAAATGATACTCGGAAGTGATTGATTTGTATTCGGATAACTATTTTAAAATTTTAGAAAATATAAAGCTTTTAAGTAATGCAG
>NZ_FPBY01000142.1 GCF_900116755.1 Clostridium sp. DSM 8431 | reverse complement strand
CTTGCAGGTGCAAGCTCCGCTATGTCGGAAATCTTACCATTAAAGCCTTTAGATATCATAGCATTCATGATATTTTCTAAATGCTTTAACTGAGGATTTGTTAAGTAAAAATCAAAATTTAATTGATTAAAAAATTTGTATATTGATGGTTCGTTTGATATAATTGTGTTCTGAAACATTTATGTATCTCCTTGTTGAATTTTGTGTAGGAACTTAATTATAACAGAGATTTATCATAAATGTTTTTTTATTTTATTCAGTTGTAAAATTATTCAAGCATTTTTGCACTATTATAGTTAATATATAAATTAGTTGCAAATAATTTGCAATTAAGTATATAATATAAATAGTTTTGTTTTTAGGAGTTGATGACGTGATAAAGATTTCAGATTTAAACTTCAGATATGATAAATCTTCACCTTATGTTTTAAAAAATATAAACTTAAGTATACCTGAAGGTGCTTATATATCTGTTGTAGGTGAAAATGGAAGCTGTAAAACCACACTTATTAAACTTATTTTAGGCTTACTTAAGCCTAGCTCAGGCTCTATAGATTTACATACAAAAAAAGTTTCATATGTACCTCAAAGAGTAGAAAACTTCAATTCTGATTTTCCAATTACAGTATCAGAAATTTTAAAAACTCACGCTAAAGCTCTTCATTTAGATTTAAAATCTTCAGTAAAAGATGCTTTAACAAAAGTTAATATGGAAAAACATAAAGATAGTCTTATAGGAAACCTTTCTGGAGGACAACAACAAAGAGTGTTTATTGCAAGAGCACTTATGGGAAATCCTGATTTAATAATTCTTGATGAACCTTCTACTGGAGTAGATATCAAGAACCAAAAAGAAATTTATTCAATTCTAAACTTATTAAATAAAGAATATCATACTACAATTATATCTATTGAACATAATTTAGATATTGCTGTAAAGTATTCTACTCATATACTACAAGTCAAGGAAGGAAATGTCACTTTAAATACTACAGAAAAATTTAAAGAGAATATACATTTAGAAGGTGCATAAAATGTTTCAATACGAATTTATGACGAATGCTATTTTAGCAGGTTTAATTATTTCAATCCTATGTCCAGTTATAGGATTATTTATTGTTTTAAGACGTAATTCCATGCTTGGAGATACTCTTTCACATTCATCTTTTGCAGGTGTTGCAATAGGACTTGTACTAGGGGTAAACCCTATCTTTTCATCATTCCTATTTACAACCATATGTGCAATTTTAATTGAATTTTTAAGAAATTATTTCAAAAAATATGCTGAACTTGTAATGTCCATAATTCTTACTTTAAGCCTTGGAATAGCAATAATACTAATAAGTTCAGGAAAAACAACTGCAAAGGTAAATTCCATTCTTTTTGGAAGTATACTTACAGTTTCAAGAAGTGATTTATTTATTATTCTTATTGTAGGAATAATCTGCTTACTATTACTAGCATTTATATACAATAAACTTATTTATGTTATCTTCGATGAAGATGGTGCTAGAACAGCAGGAATTTCTGTTAATCTTATTAATTATCTATTTAATATATTAGTAGCTGCAACAATTTCATTATCTATTCAAATTATGGGAATACTAGTTGTATCATCAATTATTGTAGTTCCAGTTGCCACTTCTATGCAACTAAAAAAGAGTTTTAATAAAACATTATTTTTATCAGTGTTATTCGGAATAATAGATATTATGTTAGGACTAGTTTTATCATACTATGGAGATACTGCACCTGGAGGTACCATTGCAGTAACATCGGTAATAGTACTTATCTTAACACTTACAATAAAAAACTTTAAAAAATAAGAACCTGTATACTTTACGGGTTCTTTTTTATTATGACTTTTTTCTATGTCTACACTCTTCACAGACACCTTTCATAATTAAATTATGCTCTGTTAAAACAAAACCAGTTTCATTTTCCACCATTTCTTCTACCTGTCTCATGGGACATGGAACTTCAACTTTTTTATTACATATACTACACTGAAGCATATGCCTATGTTCCTCTCCTTTTAATTTATAAGTAGAAATACCATCATTACCTATAAATTTATCGATAATACCCTTCTCTTCAAACATTTCTACAGATCTATATACTGTACTAAGATTTATGATTATCCCCATTTCTCTACATTTATTAAATATGGTTTCAACTCCTAAGCTCTTATCTGATTTTGCTAAAACCTCTAATACAGCTTTTCTTCCTTTTGTAACTTTTAAATTATTATTTTTAAGTACATTTTCAAAATTCATTAATACCACCTACATAAAATCTTATGGAATATCATAATTATAGCACATTTAAAGAAAGTGTTTTCTAAAAAAATATCATATTTATTGAAAAAATAATTAATGCTATTCCTCCTAAAAGGTTAGCATACTTTTTTACAAAACTTATCTTCTTTATATATCTGCATATAAAAAATGCTAAAGTGCACATAAATAAAGTAATAAGCCCTACAAATATAGATTCTACAAAAAGAAGAAGTATTCCTTGAATCCCAATAAATGTGGTAAAACCTACAACAATGGCATCAATACTAACTGATATACCTAAAATAAGTATCATTGAATTTTTAGTTAAAATAGATTCCTCTCTTTCTTTAAGTCCATCAATAATCATTAAGACTCCTATAATTCCTACTGCTATTCCTCCAAAGGTATTTGAGATTGGTACTAAATATGTGTTTACATAACGTCCTGCCACTGCTCCTAAGAAAATTAATAAAAACTGAAAAAAAGCAAATGACATTATATATAATATTTTTTGTTTTCTTTTTATTCCATCAGTAACTCCTACGCTTAAAGAAACTCCAAAAGCATCCATCGCTAATGCTATACCTATAAGAAAAACCTTAAAAATACTCATTACTTTCACCTCTATTTTATTTTTTTATCGTAAAAGAATATTTTTATATGTATATGTTCATTTTTTAGTCTTTATTATTCCACATTTTTGTTGTATACTCTTAAATAGAGTAGATAGTTAGTTTAAATTGTATAGCATATTTAAACATTTTTTATTAAATATAATGTATTAAAGGAGTCAAACATGGCAAATTGTATAGTAGCACAATCAGGTGGTCCTACATCTGTAATTAATTCAAGTGTAGTTGGGTTATTAAAAGCAAATAAGGAGTTAAAAAAATACGATAAAGTTTATGGCGGAATAAATGGTATTGAAGGTATTCTAAATGAAAACATCATTGATTTATCCTCTATGCCAGATTCAGATATTGATACATTTTTATACACACCATCTTCTGGTCTAGGATCATGTAGATATAAAATGAAAGACCTAGAAACTTCAACAGAAGAATATGACAGACTATTAGACATACTTAAAAAATTAGACATAAAAACATTCTTCTATATTGGTGGAAATGATTCTATGGATACCACAGCAAAGCTTGGAAGATATGCTAAAAAAAATTCTTTAGATATAAACTTCATAGGTATTCCAAAAACAATAGATAACGACTTAATGTATACTGATCATACACCAGGCTTTGGAAGTGCAGCTAAATTTATAGCTACAACAACTCTTGAAGCATATTTAGATTCATCAGTATATATTAATAATGGTATTTTTATAGTTGAAACTATGGGAAGAGATGCAGGATGGCTTGCTGCTTCTTCATGTATGGCTAAATACCAAGGAAGACCTGTAGCAGATTTTATTTATCTTCCTGAAGTTGATTTTGATATAGAAGATTTCTTAAGGGATGTAAAAGCTAAATTTATAGAACAAAACCAAGTTTTCATTGTTGTTTCTGAAGGAATCAGAGATAAAAACGGAAAATTTGTTACTGAGATGGAATCTTCAGCTCAAGATAAGTTTGGTCACGCACAACTTGGAGGCGTAGGTCAATTTTTAAAACAAGCTATAATTAATGCTGGAATTACATCAAGAGTTAAATCATTAGAGCTTGGAATATTACAAAGATGTGCAATGCACTGTGCTTCTAAGGTTGATGTTACAGAAGCTTATGAAGCTGGATATAAAGCTTTAGAATTAGCATCTGATAAATATAACGGATGTATGATTGCTATAAAGAGATTAAGTAATTCTCCATATGAAGTTACATACGAATTTGTTGAAGCTTCAAAAGTTGCAAATCACGTAAAATACTTCCCTGTAAATTGGATTAATTCATCAAAAAATCATGTTACAGAAGAAGCATATGAATATTTCAAACCACTATTAGAAGGAGTTCCTACTTTATTCACTTATGATAATGTTCCTAAGTATAAAGTATTTACTAAATAAACCATTAAAATTACCTAAAAAAGACGTAGAATTATTTTTCTACGTCTTCTTTTATTTCCTCATATTCATATAAAAGTGCTGGTAAAATATTGTAAGTTATAAAACTCCATACTATTTCTACTATAGTAATATAAATAAAATTTATAGGCAGTAATAGAAAAACTAAAAAAAACATTATAAAAACTGAAAAGGCTAAAGTCTTACTTAATTTTGTTGCTACTAATGTTCTTCCACAGTTAGGACATATTATCTTATCCTTTGACTCTTTTTTTAATATATCTCTTGTATCGATTCTAAATTTACATCTTTCACATTGCCTATTCACAAAATATACTTCCTCAAAATTATTATATTTTCTTCACTATATCATTAATAATATTTAAAAAGTATTCTACTTCTTGAATTTCATTGTATATTCCAAAGCTTACTCGTATCATTCCTGGCATTCTTTCATTATTATCATGGATAAAAGCACTTGCTGATTTTTCCGATATATGCATAAGCCTTCTACAATATGGATGTGCACAAAACCATCCTTGCCTTACTGATATACCATACATTTTTGCTAGTAATTCTGCAGCATCATGATGATAAACTGATTGTATATTAAATACTCCAATTCCAAGCCTATCTTCTCTATTTTTCATATCACCATAATTAATAATCTTAGGTATTGACACTAAACCATCAAAAAGTGTATCCCTTAATAATTTTTCTCTTTCTGATATTTTTTCATAACCTATTTTGTCCATTTCCATAAGTGCTTTTGAAATTGCAACTGTCCCAAAAAAATTAGGGCTTCCTGCTTCATCTCTCTCTGGAGATTTTAGATATTCTATATTCTTATCCATTACAAATTCAACAGTTCCTCCACCCTCATTATCAGGAAAATTATCATCAAATACTTTTTTTAGGCCAATTATTGCTCCTCCACCAAAGGGAGCATATAACTTATGTGCTGAAAAAATTAAAAAATCAATTCTTTCATCTTCATTTTCAGACCACATATCTACCTTTTCATGGGGAACAAGCTGTGCACCATCTACTATAATTTTAGCGTTATATTTGTGTGCTATTTTTGCTATATAATGTATGTCATTTTTATAACCAGTAACATTTGAAGCTCCTGTTACTGTAACATACTTTACTCTACCATTATATGATTTTAATTTTTCTTCATATTCATCTATTTTTAGTCTTCCAAGTTCATCTACTTCAATATAATCAACCTTCCAGTGTCTTCTCCATGGAAGATCATTTGAATGATGTTCCATCCTAGTTGCCAAAATAACATCTTCATCATTATGAGCTATAATTCTTGATAATTTATTTATTCCATCTGTAGTATTACTTACGTATATTACAGTATATTTTTCTTTTTCTCTAATATTAAAGAAATCCAAAAGGTATTCCTTTGACTCATAATAAAGTCTTGTTGTTATTTCAGATTTATGACCGGCACCTCTCCCTATAGACCCATAATATTCACTAAGCTTTTTTATATAATTAATTACGGATTTAAAAGGTGGTGTTGTTGCTGCATTATCAAAATTTACGAATTTAGTTTTTTTATTATTCAAAATATCTACTTCTAAATCTATTCCAGCCATCAAATTATGAATAACAGAATCCATATTATCCTCCATAAACATCTCCTCCCTATATATAGTATTCTTAAGACCATCCTATGGTTCTATAGTTATATTAAACAATATATAAACATATACTTAAAAGTAACAAGATTATGCGCAAAACATATATTTATAATAAATTAACTTTTTTGGGGGTAATTATATGGACTCAGATAAAAACTACAAGGATATTAACAGCTATTCTTCTGACGACTTAAACTTAGTTCCTTTTAAATCGCCATTTATGACTTCTATGATGCCTATTGGATGGATACCGGTATTTTCTTTTAATAAATTAGGTTCTCCTACTATGACTTCTAATATGCTTCCTGATATTTCAAACATATATAGTAATGCTAACGACAACATAAATTATAGTCAGCCTAAGCTAACTAATAGCAGCTATTCTAGCAGTGATAACTTAGAAAATCTTTATTCCTATAATAAATCTAATATGAATAATACAAGTGATATGAATAATATGAATGGCTCAGGTTATATGGGATATATGAATAATACAGACAATACTAATAAGCCAAGCTATGTAATAGATACCTCTAATTATATGGATTATACAGGTAATGAAGGCAGTACCAATAATTCAGGTTACATGAGTAATATGGGCTATTCAAATACTTCAGATTATTCAGCTAATCCTGGCACTATAAGTAACTCTGATAATATGAGTAATATGGGTTATTCAGCTAATCCTGGTAGTATGAGTAATACAGGATATTCAAATACTTCTGGTTATTCAGCCAATTCTGGTAGTATGAATAATTTAGATAATATGAGTAATATGAGCTATTCAAATACCTCAGGTTATTCATCTAATCCAGGTAGCATGAGTAATTTAGATAATATGAGCAATATGGGCTATTCAAACACTTCAAGTAGCAACTTAACTCCAAATGCACCAGCTAGTGGTACTTATAATTTTAATTCTAACTCCTCTAATAGAAGTGAAGATATAAGTGATGTCCTTAGAAATTACTTTGCTGATTTAGACGAAGACACAGATTTATGTAGACATTGTACAGATAAGCGTATCGATAAGATATATTCAAAGCTTCAAGAAAAGGATCCTGAAATAATAGCTATGCTTACAGAGAAATATAAAATTCCATGTCCTATTGCTAAGGCTGTAATTAGAAAAATTATTAAATTATCACTACGTTATTGCAAGAAAGCTGGTGATTAAATTATGTTTTTATTTAGAGATTCTCTTCCAGATATGAATGCTAAAATAAGAGTTTTACATGCAGCTGCTGGTGCTAATTCTGTAGATGTATATGTAGATGGAAATAAAATAGCATCTGATTTAAGCTTTTCAGAAATAACTTCCTATAATAATATTTCTCCAGGAAAACATAAATTTGATATATACGAAACTGGGAATACAACAAACCCATTATTTTCTGATAGTTACGAAATAGTACCTAATGAAACATTAACTTTAAATGCCGTACTTCTTGGAGGGAAACTTACAGTTTTTGTTTTAAAAGATAATCCTCCAACTAATACTTCTAGTTCATCTTTTTTGAGGTTTATTAATCTTTCACCTAATTCTCCTTTACTAAATTTATCACTAGCTGATAATAAAACTCCACTATTTAATAGTGTTGAGTATTTAGAAACTACTGGTTTCTATCCTTTAAAGCCAGAACTATATAGTTTTTTAATGACAAATGATTATGACTCTTCCTTTAAGAAATATATAGGTAACATTAAAATAAAATCTGATACAAGTCATACTCTTTTTATAATAGGACTTAATAACAATGAACCTAAAATAGGTTACTTAATAACAGATGATAAAATATAAAAAAGATGCTATTACAGTTATATAGCTGTAATAGCATTTTTTATACTATTCTAATCCTAGAAGTCTCTTAAGCCATGCTAAGAACCCAGTTTTTTCTTCTGAGTCTTCTTTTGGAGTCTCTTCTTTTGGAGTTTCATATTTAATTTCTTTAGTTTTCATTATAAATTTAGTACTGCCCTTCATACTATCATCTTTCCCTGAGAAGCAACCATACTCTTTAGAAGACTTCACAATTTCATCCTTTGCTTCACTTAATTCATCTAAAGCATTTAAGCCATCATTGCCCTTATTATAAAGCTTATCTATAGCCTCACTTCCATATTCATTTATACCATCAGAAATTTTTTGACTTCCTTCTTTTAACTCATTTAACTGTGATATATAACTTGGCAAAGTTCCTATTAAACTTCTAGCCTTATCCACTTCATTTTGATCTAATGATTCTCTTAATATCCTTAAAATATCCTGGCTATTTCTTAAATCATTCTGCATATCTAATAATTTTTGGCTCAATTATGAAATAGAGTGATAAATAAAACTAGCTATTCAAATATAGGTGGACGGCCTTTAAAATTCTTGATTTTATAAGGATGTCTACCCTGTATAAATAACGGATATTCCTGAATTTTATCAAAAATATATTTAAATAAGGATAAATAATTAGCTAAGTATTTAGTGGAAACACCTCTGTAAACTGAAATAAATCTTTTTATATTGCTATGAACACTATTTATTTTTTGAATGTTAAAACCTTTGAAACTATGCTTTCCCTTTGGAATGGCTATATGATTAAGCTTGCAATAGGAAGACAAGGTTTTGTATGAATATAAACTATCAGTTATAAAAATACTTTTAGGATTGATTATTTTACCTATACTTCTTATAAG
>NZ_FPBY01000141.1 GCF_900116755.1 Clostridium sp. DSM 8431 | reverse complement strand
GAAGATGGTGCTAACGTAAAAGAATTTAATACAATAGAAAAAATAGTAGATTATACATGCAAGGCTATGGGATCAGAAAGTGAAGCTGCAGTAACTGCCCAAAAAATAAATAGTGTAGATAAGGATTCTATTGAAAAGGAAATAAAAGAGATAATAGCAGAGAAAACTGGATATCCAGAAGAAATGTTAGAATCAGATTTAGATTTAGAAGCAGACTTAGGTATAGATTCAGTAAAACAAGGAGAAATATTCGCTGTAGTAAGAGAGCACTTTGGATATGATGTAGAAGACGGTGCCAACGTAAAAGAGTTTAATACAATAGAAAAAATTGTAGATTACACATGTAAAACTATGGGACAATCAGTTTTAGTAAATGAAAAAGAAATAGTTGAAAAAGCTGAAGAAAATAAGCTTAATAAAATTTTTGAATTAGATGAAGATTCAGTAACTACAAGATATATGGGCGTTTCAGTAGAAAAGAAATTCCCAGACAAAGCAGAAAAATTCAGCATGAAGGGTAAAAAGGTCTTATTAGTTGAAGATCAGTTAAATCAAGATATAACAAGAAAATTAATTGATTTATTAAAGAAAGATGATGCTGATATCTGCATTTTAGGAAATACAAAATATACTGAAGCAAAATCTGTATCAGTAGATTTTCAAAGTGAAGACAGTTTAAAGGCATCTATAAATAAAATTGCAGAAATGCTAGGAAGAATAGATGTTGTAATCAATCTAAATGCAATGAGAAAACCATTAGATTTTTATAATGTAAGCTATGATTTATATGATAGAGAAGTAAGGGAAGTATATAATGTAATGTTCTACACTTCAAAATATGCTTATAAGTATTTTGAAGAGAATCCTAAAGAATGTGCATATTTTGCAGCAACAAACATTGGTGGAATCTTTGGAATAGAAACAGAGTTTATAAACAATCCTATTGGAGCCTTAGTAGATGGATATTTAAAAGGATTAGAAAAAGAACTTAGACCTCTTAATTGTAAAGTATGTGACTTTACAGATATAGAAGATGCAGAAGAAACTGCTGAAAAAATCTATAAAGATTATACAGTAAGAGAAAGTTTAGTAGAAGTAGGATACTGTAATGGAATAAGAAAAACAATTTGTGTTTTCCCTAAAGAAATAAAAGATAGAGAATCTATGGAACAATTCAAATTAGATAAAGATGATGTTGTTCTCGTTTCAGGTGGAGGAAGAGGAATTATCTTAGAATGTGTAAAGGGATTAGCAGCTTTATATAATCCTAAGATAATCATTACAGGAAGAACAGAATTGCCAAAGGGTGATGAAGAATGGATAGACTTTAACGATGAAGAAATTGAAAAGTATAAACCTACATTCATAAGAAAATTAATGAGTGAAAACAAGATAAAGGCTCCATTTGAGGCAGTTGAGAAATATAATAAACTTTTAAATGCAAGAGAATTATATAAAAATATTAAAAAGTTAAATGAAAGTGGCTATGATATCAATTATGTAAAGTGTGATATATGCAGTGATGAAGACACTACAAAGCTTTCTGAATATATAAAGAATAAATTCGGTACTGTAACAGGAATAATTAATGGAGCAGGACTTCCTTCCTTCGGAAGAGTTGTTAATAAGAATGAGCAATTTGCATTAAAGGTAGTAAGAGTAAAAGCAAATGGATTCTATAATATGTACAATAAATTTAAGAGTGATAAGTTAAAGTTCTTTATGAGCATGGGATCTATTTCAGGAAGATTTGGTATGGATGGACAAGTTGATTATTCAGCTGGTGCAGATATTATAGTTAAGCTTTCATGCATGATTAATAAAGATAACCCAGAATTAAAATGTGGAGTTCTAGGATGGACAGCATGGGATGATGTAGGTATGGCAGCAGATCCTCAAGTACAAAAGGTACAAAAAGAAGTAAGAGGATTAGATTATATGAGAGCAAAAGAAGGCGTTACTAGATTTTTAAATGAAGTAGCCTTTGGATTAGACTACCCTGAAGTTTTATTCTTTGGACAGATAGGAAAAGGTAATATGCCATTAGGTCAGTTAGATCTATTAGATGAAGACTTAAAAACTACTTCTAAGTTTATTGGAGAAAATGGAGAAGTTACAGATAGAACATTATTCCCAATGCTTGATATAGTTGAAGACTATGAAAAAGGTAAGAGCATTGTGTGTAAGAAAAAGTTAAGAAAAGAAAGTGATATTCATCTAAGAGATCACTTAGTTGATGGAAGCAGTGTATTTGCTGGAGTTATGCACATAGAGTCAGCTTGTGAACTTGGAGCTTTACTACAAAAATTAGATATTGATAATGAAGAGTATTATGCATCTGAAATTAAAGACTATAACTTCGATAAGTTTGTTAAATATTATGATGAAAATGAACTTACATTAAAGTTAACAGGTGAAATTTCAGAAAGCAATGAAGATAAAAAAGTATTGGATGTAAAAATTCTATCTGATTTCATTAATAAAAAAGGAATGGTATTACAGAAAGATAGACTTCATTCACATGGATCTATAATATTTGAAAAGAAACTTAGAGATGTTAAGAAAACTGATTTAGACTTACCTGCTTTAATAGAAGAAAGTAAGGAAATGGACATGGACTTATACTATAAAGGTGCTTGTAACTATATAGTTTTTGGAGAAACATTTAGATGTATAACTTATGCAGGAATGCTAAATGAAAATGAAATGGTAGGGGTAGTAAAAGTACCTGAGGATAAACAATATTTTTCATATGTAGACTTTGTAGAGTCAATAATTTCACCAGTAACTATCGATAATATAGGAAGATTTATGCTTCTAAATGATTATCAGAAAAATGGATATACTATAGTGCCTAGAAAGATAACTAAAGCTGTTAAGTATAGAGAGTTTAAGAAAAACGAAGAAATATATGTGTACAGTAAATTGTTAGAGGTTAATGATCCTAACATAGTATATTCAGCACAAGCTATTGGAAAAAATGGAGAAATAATATTTGAAATAGATGAAATGATTTTAACAAGAATAGATAAGGATAACGGTAATCACGATATCTTTAAATAAATTTCTATTGATGAAAAAATGAAGTTTGGAAGAGTGACTTTATTGCTCTTTCAAATTTCTTCAATAAGAAAAATGTTAAGTGTAGTCTTAAGTTATTAATGGATGAAGAAAGATCTAGATTATATTTCAATATGTAGTCTCGATAAGGTGTAATAATGAAAGTAAAAAATATGATATATTTAACTATTTCATATATACCCTGGATAGTTTATTGGTCAATTAGTGCTGAGTTAAAACCATATGGCGGAATAGCTGCATTGATTTTGGAATTAATATTAATACTTTATGGAAAAATAAGTAATAAATTCAGCTTTATGGACTTATTTAGTGTGTTATATTTTATAACTACAATTATCGCTAATTATATATTTAAAACTGATTATTTAATAGTTGGTGATGGATATTTTGGATATGCAGCATTATTATCAATGAGCCTTATTAGTATGTTAATGAAAAGACCTTTCATGGGGTATTATGTAGAGAAAGATTGGAAAAATTATAATTTAACAAAGAGTAAAATAGATAAATTATCTATATTTCAAACAAAAGTATGGACAGTTGTTTTTTTTATAGATATTTGGGTATTTGTATTTATAAATACAGCAGTTGCAGCAGTTATAATTTCAAATGTTTTTGTTCTAATAGGAATAATTTTAAGTATCCATAATGAAAATATATTAAAGGATGCATAAAGATTAAATTTATAGCTACTGAAGCTGAAAGTAAAAAACAAGAAAGAAGGTAAGAAGAATGGAAATAGATGCTTTAAGTAATTTAGTGAATGCATTAGAGAAAACTTCCTTCTCTAAAATTGAAGTAAAAATTGATAATTTATATTTAAACTTACAAAAGCCAGATACTAAATTAGTAAATGATACATCTGAATATATAGCTGCAGGTATGGTGACTGAAAAAAATATAAATGAATCTCAATTTAAGGAATCGGAAGAAGAACTGGGTATAGAGGCTGTAAAATCACCTATGGTAGGAGTGTTCTATAGATCATCAAGTCCAGAAGCAGAAGTGTTTGTAAAAGAAGGGGATACTATAAAAAAGGGTGATGTTATAGGAGTAATTGAAGCTATGAAACTTATAAATGAAGTTACTAGTGAGTTTGATGGTGAAGTTGTTGAAGTATGTTGTGAAAATAAAACAAATGTAGAGTATGGACAACCTCTTGTGAAAATTAAGATAAAGTAGGTGGTATGTCAATGCTTAGAAATATAAAAAAGATATTAATAGCTAATAGAGGAGAAGTTGCTGTACGAATTATAAGAACATGCAAGGAAATGGGCATAAAGACTGTAGCAGTGTATTCAGAGGCAGATAAAGAATCACTTCATGTAAAGCTTGCTGATGAGGCTGTTTGTATAGGAGATGCTTATACTAATAACAGTTATCTTAATATTCCTAATATTATAAGTGCTTGTGATATTAATGGTGTAGATGCTATTCATCCAGGTTACGGTTTCTTATCTGAAAATGCAGAGTTCGCAAGTATATGTGAAGAGTGTAATATTACGTATATTGGTCCTACAAGTAAGATGATTTCAGATATGGGAGATAAAATTAAGGCTAAAGAAATAATGAAAAATGCAGGAGTTCCTGTTATACCTGGGTCTGATGGAGGAGTAATAAGTATAGAAGAAGCTCTAAAAGTAGCTAATAAAATAGGATATCCAGTTATGATAAAAGCAGCTTTAGGTGGCGGTGGAAAAGGTATAAGAATTGTTAATGATGATAAAGAATTAGAGAAACAATATTATATTTGTAAGATGGAAGCTAAAAAGTGCTTTAATAGTGAAGAAGTGTATATAGAAAAATTTATAAATACAGCAAAGCATATAGAATTTCAAATTATAGCAGATAAATATGGTAATATAGTTTACTTGCCAGAAAGAGATTGTTCAATGCAGAGAAATAATCAAAAAGTATTAGAAGAATCTCCATCTACAATTCTTTCAGAAGAGCTTAGAGAAAAGATGGGAAGTACTGTAGTAACTGCTATGAAGAAGATTGGATATAGTAATGTAGGAACTATAGAATTTCTTGTAGATACAGATTTAAATTATTATTTTTTAGAGATGAATACAAGGGTCCAAGTTGAGCATCCAATATCTGAAGAAGTTAGTAATATAGATATACTTAAAGAACAAATAAAGATAGCAAATGGAGAAGAGTTAACATTAAGTCAGGATGATATAAAAATAAATTGTCATTCAATAGAATGCAGAATTAATGCTGAAGATGCATTTAATAATTTCATGCCATGTCCTGGAACTATAAACAATATAATTCTCCCAGGAGGAATTGGTGTAAGAATTGATACAAGTGTATATAGTGGATACACAATACCAAGCTATTATGATTCTATGATTCTAAAGCTAATTGTTAAGGGTAGAGATAGAACTGAAGCTATAAATAGGATGAAAAGAGCTTTAGATGAGATTGATATATCTGGTATAAAAACAAATATTGATTTTCAAAAGTGGCTTATTAATAGTGATGGGTTTATGGGTGGACAATATTTCACAAATTTTTTAAAGAATGAGTTGGTGAATAAAAATGAATTCATTAAATAAAGTTGATATTAAAAAGGGAATGTGGACAAAGTGCAAAAGATGTTCTGGTATAGTGTATAGCAAAAGTTTAAAGGATAATTATTATGTATGTGAAAAGTGTAATTATCATATGAGATTATCAGCTAAAGAACGAATAAGACAAATAACTGATGAGGAAACTTTTGAGGAATTATTTAAAGATGTTAAGACAAAGAATATATTAAACTTTGAAGGTTATGAGGAAAAGATTAGAGTATCAAAAATAAAGTCTTCAAGTGATGAAGCTGTAACTGTTGGCGTAGGAGAAATTAATAAAATTAAAGTAGCTTTAGCAGTTATGGACAGTAACTTTATGATGGGTAGCATGGGGACTGCTGTTGGTGAAAGAATTACAAGGTTAGTTGAATATGCGTCTTCTAAAAAGTTACCTTTAATTATATTTACAACTTCAGGTGGTGCTAGAATGCAGGAAGGAATATTATCCTTAATGCAGATGGCTAAGATATCAGCTGCCATAGGTAGATATAAGGAAAAAGGTGGACTTTATATAAGTGTGTTAACAGATCCAACTACTGGAGGTGTAACAGCAAGCTTTGCTATGCAGGGAGATATAATAATTAGTGAACCAGAAGCATTAATAGGTTTTGCAGGAAAAAAGGTAATTGAAAATACAATAAAAGAGGAATTGCCAAAAGATTTGCAAAGGGCAGAATTTTTATTTAAAAAAGGACAGATAGATCATATTGTTAATAGAAAAGAACTTAAGGGATTTTTATTCAATATTTTAGATATAAATGAGGGAAGACACTATGAAGCAGGATATTAAGGAAGTAGATGAAGCTTGGGAAATAGTTAAAAAGGCACGTAATACTAATAGACCAAGTGCTAGTTATTATATAAAGACTATAGTAGATAGGTTTGTAAGTTTAAATGGAGATAGAATTAGTTATGATGATAAGGCTGTTATTGCTGGTATGTGCAAAATAAATGAAATAGCTGCAGTTATTGTTGGTATAAGTAAGGGTGAAAATTTAAATGATAATATATACAGAAATTTTGGAATGGCAAGGCCAGAAGGCTATAAGAAAGCACTTAGAGCAATGAAGTTTGCTGAAATTCATAAAATGCCTATAATTTGTTTGATAGATACTCCAGGTGCTTATTGTGGTATTGAAGCAGAAGAAAATGGTGAAGGTATGGCTATTGCAAATAACTTGTTAGAGATGAGTAAGATTAAGGTACCTATAATTTCAATACTCATTGGTGAAGGTGGTAGTGGAGGAGCATTAGGTTTAGGAGTTGCTGATAAAGTTTTAATACTAGAAAATGCAATATATTCAATACTATCTCCAGAAGGATTTGCAAGTATACTTTGGAAGGATATAAATAGAACTAAGGAAGCAGCATCTAAAATGAAACTTACAGCTGCTGATTTAAAAGAACTAAAGGTTGTAGATAAAATCATTAAGGAACCTTATGGTGGTGCACATAATAATAAGAAGGAAGCTGCAATGATTTTAAAAGAGGCCATAATAGATGAATTAGAAAAATTAATGAAGTGCGACGTAAATGAAATGCTTGATAATAGATATAATAAGTTTAGAAAAATGGGAACATGTATATAAAAATAAAATAACTTTATAAGAAATATCTTTAGATATAGTAATAATTATCTGAAGATATTTTTTTGAATCTTTTTTTAAAATTATATATAAAACTTGGGGAAGGAAAGTATAAAAAGCTATTAGAAGTGAAATATTTTCAGCATATATCTAAAAGTAATATAAAAAAATATAATATTAATAATATGCCATTTTTACAATCTTAATTGAAATCAATAAAATATTATATAGAAAATATTTTACGGAAGTGATAGTTATGAAATTTTATACATATGAAGAAAAGGTGAGGATTGCTAATAATATACGTAATAGTGTGAAAGATAAGCCTATGACAGAATATCAACAAAATTATATAAATCAAGTTACTATAGAAGAATGTGAGTTAGAAACTAGACAAGGCAAAACAAAGTATTATCAAATTCAAGGGCAAAATAGAAAAGAAAATTCACCTTTAGTTATAATGGTGCATGGGGGAGGATTCTGTAAAGGCTATAGTGAAGCAGATAGAGCTTTTGCAGCAATGATTGCAGTGGAAACAAATACACTTATTTTAGATATTGATTATAAGTTAGCTCCAGAATATCCATTTCCAGCAGCATTTGAAGAGGTATACGATGTTACAAAGTGGGCTTATGAAAATGAAGATAAGTTAGGTATAGATAAATCTAAAATTGTACTTTGTGGAAGTAGTGCAGGAGGAAACCTTGTAGTAGCAACTGCTATGGAAGCTGTTAAAACAAAAGAATTTGAAATTAAACTTCAAATATTAAATTATCCTGCTTTAGATTTATATACTGACCCTGAAGAAAAAGCACAAGGGATTAAATCTTATATTCCTTTTGAACAATCAAGACAATACAATTCTTTATATATATTAAGTATAGAGGAATCAGAGAACCCATATGTATCTTTAATATTTGCAAAAGAAGATATGTTAAAAGGTATGCCAGATTCACTTTTCATTACAGGAGGGCTTGATGTTTTACATGCAGAAGCAGAAAAGTTTGCATATAAGATGATAGAAGCAGGCAGTAAGGTAACTGTAAAGAGGTTTTTAAATAGTGATCATGCATTTACTGTTCGTTGTACAGGCGAATGGTTAGAAGCTCATAGGCTTATAGTAGAAACTATCAATAATATATAATAAAGAGTTTTGGTTATATATAACAATAATATTGCAAAAACTTGAGTGAAAACAAAAAATATATATAATTTACTTTATGGGGTAAATTAATAATAAAAAAGCAAAGGAAGAAGGTATTTGTTATGGACGCAATTACTATGATAAAAGAAAGAAGAAGCGGATAGTGTAAAGTTGGCTATGAAAAAATAAGGTAGAAATAAATAATACTTTATTTTATGAAATAGATAATAAACTATCAAAATTGATTTGATTTTAGACACAACAAAAAGGTCTTCGGAGCGGAGGCAAAAAACAAATATTTACTTTTATTAAATATTAAGATATGTTTTGGTCTTGAAGATTCAAGATAGCTTGTTGACCTAGGTT
>NZ_FPBY01000168.1 GCF_900116755.1 Clostridium sp. DSM 8431 | reverse complement strand
CCTCTAGTAGGGACTTCACCATCATTAATATCTGCTTTCTTAACTCAATCCCCAAGAGTAGAAGCAGCTATTCCTAAATTAGTAGCACATCTTTTCATATTCAAATCTTTATGTTCATGATAGTATCTTACTGCATTTTCTTTAAATTCCTTATCATACTGTTTACTCATTTCAATTCCTCCAATTCATCATATCTTTATTATAACTCTTTTTGAGAAATATCCACTTTTAACTTGTACTATTTATATTCTAGCTCCAAAGTACAAAATAATGTATGGACAAATTTTTTTATAAATAAAATTGAAGATATAAGTGAAGATGATGGATGGATAGATTGTGAAAAAGAAATATCTGAAATTATTAAAGCTATGGATTATAAAATAAAAATAGTATTATTTAAAAATTCCCATGGAGAAATGGAAAAGAAAATTATAAATAAGGTAAAGGATTTTAAGGCTAGAGAGTTTTTGGAATTATATAGAGAAAAAAGCGATTCTAAGCTATCTAATTACTGGGAAGGTAATGGTAGGGAGAAGTTTATTAAAAATCTACAGAAGGATCTAGAAGGGTTTATATGGTGTTTAAAAATATATCTTATGTATATTGTAGACAAAATAGAAACTAATATAAAGAATAAGGATATTGAAGGTATTTCAAATAATATAGATGCAGTTCTAAGCTTTAATTATACTGATACCTATAGAAAAATATACAACAACCATATTACCTGTAATTTTATTCATGGTGAGGCTTTTTCTAATATAAATAAAAATAGTATTGTATTAGGTATAGATGAATACCTTGATGATTCAAGTAAAAATAGTAATTTAGATTTTATATATTTTAAGAAATATTTTCAGCGTCTTTATAAGAAAACATCTTTTCAGTATAAGGTTTGGATAGAAAATATGAAAGCTGAAAGAAAGGAATTGCTATCTTCATTAATGAAGCTTGATGAAATGATTTCAGCTAAAGAGAAACTTATATGGGAAAAGGAAGGTCAGATTAATTTAGGCTATCATTTAAAAGAAAAGTCTAACCTTATTTCAAGAAGAAAAGAAATTATAGAAAGATTAAAAAAGGAGAATACTATATATATATTTGGTCATTCTCTTGATGTTACTGATAAAGATGTTTTAAGAAAGTTATTATTAGGATATGATGATGAAGATTTAAAGTGTGAAAATATAAATTATAATACAAAGGTTATTATTTTTTATCTAAATAAGGAAGTATATATGGAGCAGCTTACTCATCTTGTAGAAATTATAGGTCAGGATGAATTAATAAAAAGAACAACTGATCCTAAAAAAAGTATTATTTTTGTAGAACAGAAGAGATAAAAGCAAAAAGACGACTAAAGGTTAAGTCGTCTTTTTAAGGATTTTCGCCTGGTGTTCATTTTAAATAAGGATTGGTAAATTAAAGGTGAAGCGAAAATCCTAACGTTCCTCAAAAAAAGAGGTATAAGAGATGGAATATACATTCCAAAAGGTATAGGTGTAGAAATATAAATAAAATATATTTCTACACAATAATACCATAAAATATAATAAAAGTAAATATATAAGTGGAAAATTTACAACTTATTACGGAAAAACAAGATAATTTTAGGAGTGAGAGTATGAAAATTTATACTTTAGGACATTCAAATTATTCAATTGAGAAATTTTTAGATATACTTAAAACTTTTAATATAGAATGTATAGTGGATATAAGGGGAGTTCCATATTCAAAATATAATGTTCAATATGATAAAGAAATGTTAGGTTATACTCTTAATAAAGAAGGCTTTAAATATATTTATATGGGAAATGAATTTGGAGCTAACAGGCTCCTTGGAAAGGAATCTTATAATGAAGAAGGATACGCTGACTTTTCAAAAGTTATTTTAGAAAAATCTTTTAAAGAGGGAATTAAACGTCTAAAAAATGGATGTAAAAAAGGATATAACATAGTTTTGCTTGGAGCTATGCAGGAACCTATAAGATGTCATAGAAGTATACTTGTAGGTAGAGAATTAACTAATAAAGGATTTTGTGTTAAACATATATTAGATGATTTAACAGTTGTAGATCAAAAAGAAATTGAAAAAAAGATTTTAGATAAATATTATCCTAATAGGCATCAGATTAGTATTGATAGCCTTCTTGGTAATGAAAAATCGGAAGAGGAATTAATAGAAGAGGCATATAAAGAGGCAAATAGAGAAATAGGGAGAAGAGTAGAAAAATTAGATTAAAATAAACCAGCCTTTAAATTAATATAGAGGCTGGTTTATTAAATTATATTTCATTAACAATGTTATTCATATCAACGGCTATTTCATCAATATTTTCATAACGTTTAGTAATTTCTTCAATATTCTCAGTTAAGTTATTAATGCTTGCTGATATTTCTTCCATATAAGCTGCTATATTTTCAACAGAATCACTAACATCATTAACTTCATTTAAAGTTTTATTTAAATATTCTTCTAAAGTATTTGTTTTAGAATCAACTACAGTTGATTTATCAAGGATTCCATTAGAATTATTTCGTATTGTATTAAATAATTCACTTACTTCAATAGAATAGTTTCCACATGAATCTATTGCAGTTTTTTGATTCTTAACAGCAGTAGTAACTGCTTCAATAGTTTCAGAGAACTCTGAAAGCAATCCATCAATTTGAGTAGTAAATTCTTTTGAACTATCAGCTAAAGTTCTTACCTCTTCAGCAACAACTGCAAATCCCTTGCCAGCTTCACCAGCTCTAGCTGCTTCAATAGATGCATTTAAAGATAAAAGATTAGTTTGTTCAGTTATATCATTTAAAGTTACTAATATTTCAGATACCTGTTGATTTTTAGTTAATAGCATATTCATTGAAGCTACAACTTTATCTATATTATTACGAATATCAGAAACCGTATTACTTAAATTTGTAACCTTAGTTACTCCTTCTTTAACAATATCATTATTAAGGTTAGATAAATCAGTTACTTCTTTACTTGAATTTTTAACATCTATTATTTCAGTTACCCCGTCACTAATTCTATCTTTAATATTTTTTACTGTCGTTACTTCATCAACAGCTTTATTAGTAACTTGTTCGCTTGCTTCTAGCATTTGTTTTGAAGCAGCATTAGTTGATTCAATACTTATTTTTATATCTTTATTATTATCACTTAAATTAATAGAACTGTTTTTTGCTTTTTCTAATATCTTATCATTTTTGACTTTGTTTTGATTACTTTCCTCTATAGAAGTCTCTAGTTGATAATATACGTTGTGACTTATTTTTGAAAGTATGCAAAACATTATAGTTCCTAAGAGAATATATAGAAAAAGAAATGTTAAGTTTTGTATAGTATCAGTATTTGAAAAAATTTCATTTTTAAAATATAAAAAGAAGAAAATAATAAAACATAAGTTACTTATTCCTACTAATAAATTAGCACGTATATCTTCATACAAAATAATAATAAACATAGAATAAAATATTAAACAATAATTTGAAATATTAGGATTAGATCGTATTATATCTCCAACACAGATAAGTGTTGTTATACATAAAGCATACATAATATTTCGTGGACTTTTTTTCTTAAAATGTAATATAGCAATTGCAGGTAATGTTAAAAGTGAAGCAAATGCTAAAGATATACTTGCACTCGCAGGAACGTCAATTATGAAATTGACAATAATTCTAGCAATAATAGATGCTGACAAACAAATTAAAACTATTAAATTCTTAGTGTAAAGCACTTTGTTACTATTCATCTCTAAAACCCCTTTATAGCATAAATAAATTTTTTATATATAATTATTAATTAAACTCTTACAAGCATTGATGAAATAGTATGTCCAACACCAACAGAAGTGAAGAATACTAAGTCACCTGGTTTGATTTTTTTATCTAAAACACCTTGAGTGTAAGCAAAAAAAGGTGAACTTGTACCTGTGTAACCATATTTATTACCAATATAAATTCCTTTTTCTTTTGGAATATTGCATCGTTTTCTAGATTGTTCAAATAGAGAATAAGTAAATTGAGAAGCACACATCCAGTCTATATCATCTATGGAAAGATGATGTTTATCTAATATATCATCTAATGCTTCTTTCATACATTCAACTATTGCAGTTGTATTAGGATTAGTCCATGATGTTTTTGTAGAATCTCCACTATTATCAGAAATATTAGAAAAACCACATATAGGAAACATACATCCATAAACTTCTTCGGTTATAGTCCTATCTGAACATCCAATTACACCAGTATTTACATCATCTATATATTCAAGAATCAGAGCACAAGCACCATCACCAAAGTTTGCGAAGGTTATAGCATCATCTTGAAGAGTATGTACACTCATATAATCTGAGCCTATTAACAAAACATATTTAACTTCGCCATTTCTGTCATTAAAATAACGATTTGCAATGTCTAGCCCTCGAAGCATACCTAAACAATTAACATTTAAGTCAAAAGTTATACATTTTTTCTTTCCATGAATATGATTATGAATTATACAAGCCTGAGAAGGTACTGTAAATTCTGGATATTGACAAGCAAATATTATAAGGTCTATATCACTACCTTTTAACCCACTTTTTTTTAAAAACATCATCAGCAGCTTTTGACCCCATAGTTAAAGTGTTTTCAAAATTAGGATCACATATGTATCTGGTTTCTCTCCCAACAATATCTTTTAAGAAATGATTAATGTCTTTTCTTTTATTTTCGAAATATTCAGTATAGTAATCGTTTTCAATCAATTTACTTCCAGTTACAATACAAGAATCTTTTATTTTTAATGGCATAGATATTCCTCCCTAGAAAATATATCAATAATAATTAAAATACTTATTTAATAAAAAATGGTATATATATATTTTACAACTATATAATAATAAATATAAATTTATATGTCAATTGAGATGATAGTGCATAAATAAATTAATTAAAATATGTTAAATCATACTATAAATAAGATCTAATATTTTTCAAAATAGTCAAGTATTAATTCAAAGTTAAAAAAGATATTAACATAGTAACAATGTGAAAATCTATATAAAATAGAAAATTTTAATTGTAGTAAATATAGTATTAAAATATTAATAAATATACGCAATAAGTAAGAAGCAAGGAAAAAATTATTGAAGAAACTTATATAAAATGAGATAGAAAATATATAAAAGAGTAGAAGGTCCTAATAAAAAATATATACATCTATTGTTCTTTTTTATCCTAGTAATGTAAAATAATACTTGTATACATTTGAAATCTTAGGAAAAGAGGAAACTAATGATGTTTATAAGAAAAGACGTATTAAAACTAGCTCTTCCAATAATAGTAGAGCAGACTTTTGTAATGCTTCTTGGAGTATGTAACACAATGATGGCTGGTAATATAAGTGAAGAAGCTGTATCAGCTATAGGAATGGTAGATACACTAAATAATATATTTATTTCTTTCTTCGCAGCATTGTCTGTAGGAGCTACAGTTGTAGTTGCACAAAGAATTGGAAAGGGCAATATAGAAGAAGGAAATGAAACAGCTAAACAAGCTTTAGCTTCAGGATTAATTCTTTCATTAATTATAACATTACTTATATGGCTTTATAGAACAGGACTTATTAACACTTTTTATGGATCAGCTGATGAATTAGTAAAGATAAATGCAAAAATTTACATAGAATTTACTTTATTAACTTATCCTTTTATTGCAATAGAACAAATTGCCAGTGGAGTTTTAAGGGGAGCTGGAAATACAAAAACACCCATGAAAATAACTATATTTATGAATGTTATTAATATAGTACTTGGATATATTTTAATTTATGGTATACATGTTTTTAACTTAAATACTCCATCCTTAGGAATAGAAGGTGCAGCTTTAGCTATAGCATTTGCCCGATTTATAGGAGCAGTAATAATCATAGGAATTTTATTTAAAGGAATAGGTGATATTAAGATAAAAAGAACATCATCTTTTAAAATTAATTTAAAAACTCAAAAAGAAATTTTCAATATAGGAATTCCAGCAGGTGTAGAGCAGCTTTTATTTAATGGAGGAAAATTTATAGTACAAGTTTTTATAGTTACAATGGGAACAACAGCAATTGCATCTAATACTATAGGGATGTCAGTAGTTCAAATTCCAAATGTTATTGGGAATTCATTAACTTTAGCTGCAACTACCTTAGTTGGACAATATGTTGGTAGAAATGATATTAAAGGTGCTAAGAGTACATTAATATATCTAAATAATTTTGCAACTGTTTCTATGGTTTCCTTAGGATTAATATTTATCCCTTTAGCACCATACTTATCTTCCTTGTATACAGATAATATTGATGTAATTAATACTGCTTCAATGCTTATAAGATCAAATGCCATGGCTATGATAATATGGCCTATAGCCTTTGTATTATCAGCAGGACTTAAAGGGGCTGGAGATACAAGATATACAATGGTTACTGCTGTTATTGGTATGTGGGTTTTTAGAATTGGCTTAGGTTATATTTTGGCTATAAAATTAAATTTTGGTGTTCTTGGAATCTGGCTTGGAATGTTTTCTGACTGGTTTATACGTGGAGTATTATATTGTATAAGATTAAGAGGGACAAGCTGGCTTAAACATAGAGTTGCTTAGAAAATTGTAAAGAGAGATGTTTAAATTAATATGAGGCATTTCACTTTTTATGTATAAAAAATAAAATTTTTCATTGCTCTTAAAGTTTTTCAAAATGCAAAGTGTTCAATTTAAGAATAAATCTATAAAATTTATTTTTAAAACAAAAAGGGGCTGTAAAAAAAGTCCTAAAAATCAAACGACCATACTAGCTCAAAAGCTTGTATGGTTGTTTTTTTCATATACTTATATTTTTTCATCTTTAATTTTTAAAAATGGGTTCACTTAATAAACGTCTCGTTATAAATAAAAAAATTAAAGTAATTTTTATGCAACGAGCATTTCACGGTTTAATTTATTATTATATTTATAAAGATTATAACCACAAGAAATCAATGTGAGCTCAAGAATTACATTATCAAGTCCTCGTCTAAACAACCTTTTGTAAGATCTATTCCATTTTATTATTCCAAATGTCCCTT
>NZ_FPBY01000140.1 GCF_900116755.1 Clostridium sp. DSM 8431 | reverse complement strand
CTTCCCCAGTTAAGCTTGCCTGCCCCATATGAACACATCCATAAAAACTTATAAAGTAACTACCGAACTTTGGACTTTCCTACTTTTTGCAAGGTTATCCACTTTATAAGCCAATACTTGGTTTACTTGCGTTATGTTCCATATGTCCTCTAGCGCTTCCTTCATACCTTATCGTTGCCAATAACGCACTTGCATTCGAGTTGTCTTCCTATCGGGACGGCGACGCAGGCTTCTTTCAGCCTGCCGGCTCAGCAAACATGCTGGGCGAACAATAAAGGAAGCTATATTCATACAGCTTCCTCATAATAACTTACTTAATCTATTTATCTTTTTTAAGCATCTCACCAATAGCAGCTATACTACCAAGAGATGATAATGTTTCATTTGGTAAGATAAGCTTATTAGCTGGGCTACTTGCCATTTCCTTAAGAGCTTCAACTTGCTTAAGAGCTATAACTCTTTCATCAGTACCAGATTCAATTATTGCTTTATTTACCTTTGCAATGGCTTCTGCTTCTGCTTTTGCTATAGCTTCAATAGCTTTTGCTTTACCTTCAGCTTCTAGTAATTGAGATTCTTTTAGACCTTCTGCTCTTCTTATTTGAGCTTCCTTTTGAGCTTCTGCTTCTAATATTTTTGCTCTTTTTTCACCTTCTGCTTTTTCTATTTGTGATTGTCTCTCACCTTCTGCAACTAAGATAGCAGCTCTCTTATCTCTTTCTGCCTTCATTTGTTTTTCCATAGCTTGTTGAATTTCAGCTGGTGGAACTATGTTTTTAATTTCTACTGAAAGAATTTTTATACCATAAGCATCTGTTACCTCATCAATAATACTTAATAAATCTTGATTAATTTTATCTCTTCCTGATAATACTTCATCTAATGTCATGTTACCAATTATGTTTCTCATGTTTGTTGTAGATGAATAAACAATACCAGCTTTATAATCTTCTATGTTATATACTGCTTCTTGTGCATTTAATAACTTGAAGAAAATAACATTATCTACTGAAATTTTAACATTATCCTTTGTAATAACTGATTGTGGTGGTACATCTAAAATTTGTTGTTTTGTAGAAACTTTCTTTCTTACAAAATCTATAAAAGGTATTGTAAAGTGCCATCCTGGTTCTAAGACTCTATGAAACTGTCCAAGTCTTTCTACCACATATAAATATCCTGTGTTTACAATTCTAACTGATGATAAGATTAGTACTATTAATAATACTATAATAACTAATCCAACTATTAATTTACCCATTTAATATTCCTCCTAAATCTTTTTTAATAATAACTTATTACCATCTATTCTCTCAATTTTAAATTTTTCTCCTTTGTTTATTCTCTCTCCCCTGTTATATGCAGTCCAATATGTGCCGCTTAACTTTAACTGTGTCTTATCTTCTATGTCTTCTTCTGCTATAAATTCTCTGCCTATATACTTTTCTTCCATTAATTCAGTTTTCTTAATGCTTTTAAACTTTTTCTTTGCCCATGGATACCCAATGCTACAGGCAATAATGCTTACTATGCAGAAAACTGCTATTTGAATTCCAAAGCTATAGCCAAGAACTTGTGTTAATGCTGCCAAGAATGCTCCAAGTGAAATCCATACAAATAGAAAAGCACTTGTGAAAACATCTACTATTATCAAAATCATAGCTAGTATTAACCAAAACAACATTAATGATTCCATAACTTCTCCTCCCTCTATTATTAATATGTAACCATAACTTTATTTATTATTTAGTTTCTCTTCACAAACTCATTATATATTATTTTCAACTTTTTTACAAGTTTTTTTTTACTTGTTATATGGTTTTTTTTAACCTTTAATATTTTATCCGCAACCCCTTAAGGTAGATATCTTTTTTCCTACCATTGCTTTTCTAATATTTTCATCTTATTATTGTAATATAGTTTTCAAATACTAATAATAACTTTTAGAAAATGGAGTGAATAAGATATGGATTTTATAAAAGCAGCATCTGCATGTCCTATAACAAGAGTATCAGATGTAGAATTTAACCTTGAAAACATTCTAAAATGTATAAAAGATGCTGAAAAAAATGAAGCTAAAGTAATTGTATTTCCAGAGCTTTGTATAACATCTTATACATGTGCAGATTTATTCTTGCACGATACATTAATAAAAAAATCAAATGAAGCTATAAAAAAATTATTATCTGAAACAAGAAATACAGATATGTTAATAGCTGTCGGTGCACCATTATTAGAAAATAATACACTATATAATGCTGCTTACATATTATTTAAAGGAAAGGTTCTTGGTATTGTTCCAAAGTCTTATATTCCTAACTACAGTGAATTTTATGAAAAAAGATGGTTTACTGAAGGAATGGATGTTAAAAACAGAACTATAGATTTAGATTATCAAGAAGATGTTCCTTTTGGTGTAGATCTAATTTTCACATGTGGAAATTTAAAATTTGGTTTTGAAATATGTGAAGATTTATGGGTTACAATCCCTCCAAGTTCTAACCTTTCATTAATGGGTGCTAATATTATTGGTAACCTTTCTGCATCTAATGAACTTGTAAGCAAAGCTGATTATAGAAGAAGCCTTATACAAAATCAAAGTGCAAGATGTATGTGTGCATATATATACTCATCTACTGGAGTTCATGAGTCATCAACAGATCTTTTATTTAGCGGACACTTACTTATAGGTGAAAATGGTGGAATCTTAAATGAAAATGAAAGATTCCAGAGAGATAATGAAGTTATATACTCTATAATAGATGTATTTAAACTTAATGCTGAAAGAATGAAAAATTTAAGTTTTAGAGATTCTTCAAGAATGAGAAGAGATACTCCTAGAAATATTAAATTTAAATTTAGCGATACTAATATAACTAACTTTGATAGATATATTGATAAACATCCTTTTGTTCCTTCAAATGAACTTGAAAGAGAAATAAGATGTAGAGAAATATTTAATATTCAATCTTCTGCTCTAGCTAAAAGATTTGAACATGTAGGTCTTAAAAAAGCTGTTATTGGTATATCAGGAGGTTTAGATTCAACTTTAGCCCTTCTTGTAATTGTTAATACCTTTAAAATGTTAAATCTTCCAATGAAGAACATAGTTACCATTACTATGCCTGGCTTTGGTACGACAGACAGAACTTACAATAATGCCTTAACATTATGCAGAGAACTTGGCTGTGACTTAAGAGAAATTAATATTGTTAAAGCTGTTCTTCAGCACTTTGAAGATATTGGCCATGATAAAGATATACATGATGTAACTTATGAAAATGTTCAAGCAAGAGAAAGAACTCAAATTCTTATGGACTTAGCTAATAAAGAAGGTGGATTATTAATAGGTACTGGTGACCTTTCAGAGCTTGCTCTTGGATGGTGTACATATAATGGAGACCATATGTCAATGTACGCTGTGAACCCTTCTATACCAAAGACTTTAGTTAGATATTTAGTTAAATATGTAGCTGATAAAGAAGAAAATAAGAAGGTATCAGAAACTTTACTTGATATATTAGATACTCCAGTAAGCCCTGAACTTTTACCTAAGGATGCAAAGGGTGAAATTTCTCAAAAAACTGAGGATATAGTTGGACCTTATGAATTACATGACTTCTTCTTATATCACTTTATGAAACATGGTTCATCTAAAGAAAGAATATTATTCTTAGCCTTAAATGCCTTTGAAGGTGATTATGATGAAGAAACAATTAAAAAATGGCTAGATAAGTTCATGTGGAGATTCTTTACTCAACAATTCAAGAGAAGTGCTCTTCCTGATGGTCCTAAGGTTGGATCTATTTCACTTTCACCTAGAGGTGATTTAAGAATGCCTAGCGATGCATTTCCTTGGAAATAATTATATTTTTTAATATATTATAAAGATACCAAAAGCAGCTTTTGCGTTAAAAACGTTAAGGGCTGCTTTTATCTTTTTTACGACATAGATTTAATAGTTTATGCAATTTCTATAGTCGAGTTTTCTATTTGTCTGTAAAATTATGTATATCCATTAGGATATGTTCTTTGTCTTTATTAAGATATGTCCTTTATCAGATAAAGTTAAAACAAAGAACAAAATTTAATTTAGGGGGAATAGAAATGAAGAAAAAACATTTTCTACTTGGATTATTTTGTGCCCTACTTTTTGTACTAATAGTTCCAAGTAAAGCGGCTTTTGCAGCCACAGATGAAACACATCCTGGTTTCAGAGTAGATGGAAGATTCCTTTACGATAATCAGGGAGAAAAAACAGTACTTTATGGTATTAATAAAATGGTTGTTTGGCAAGATAAAGATGGCGACCCATCTTTTAGAGAAATTGCAAAAACTGGAGCCAACTGTGTTCGTATAGTATGGACAATGAAGGATGGTACTCCTGATGAACTTGATACTGCAATTACTAACTGTCGTGCTGAGCACATGATTCCAATAATTGAACTTCATGATGCTACTGGTGAATTCGATAAACTTCAAAGTTTAGTTGACTGGTGGGTAAAACCTGAAGTTGTTCAAGTTATTCAAAAGCACCAAGAATACCTACTTGTAAACATAGGTAATGAAGTTGGTGATGGTAATGTTTCTAATGATAGATTCAAAACTGAATACACTAAAGCTGTAACTAGAATGAGAGAAGCTGGCATACATGTTTCACTAGTAATTGACCCTTCATCATGGGGACAAAACTTAAATCAATTACAAGCATGTGGCTTAGATATCCAAAGTGCTGACCCAGATCATAACTGTCTTTTCTCTGCTCACCTTTGGTGGCCATATATGTATGGACATACTGATAAGGAAGTTGTAGATGAATTAACTGAATCAGCAGAAATGGGACTTCCTCTTGTTATAGGTGAATTTGCTAACCAATGGGAACAATCATCACAAGGACAAATTCCTTATAAAGTAATTATGGAATATTGCGCAAAATATGAAATTGGTTATTTAATTTGGTCTTGGGGCCCTGGAAACTCACCTCAAACTTTCCTTGATATGACTACTGATGGTAATTTTGATACATTACAACCTTGGGCTAAAGAAATGTTATTTGATAATGAATATTCTTTAAGCAAACTTGTAAAAATACCAAACTCAATGTTATCAGGACTTCCTGCACAAAAACCAGCTAAGCCTTTAAAAGCTGGAAATTTAGCTTTAGGAAAAACTGTAACATTCTCTTCAAAGGAAGATGCTTCATATGAAGGAAATAATATTACTGATGGAAACTTTGATACAAGATGGGCTTCTCAGTCTAACTCTTCTAATGACTGGGTATGTATTGATTTAGGTTCCACAAAAGATATAAATGAAGTCTTAATCAAATGGGAAAACGCTTATGCTACTCAATATAAAATTCAAGTTTCTAATGATGGAACTTCATGGGATGATGTTTACCAAAACTATAGTGGAAAAGGTGGACTAGATGATATTAACCTTTCATCATCAGTTACTGCACGTTATGTTAGAATTAACTGTTCACAAAAAATAAACTATTCATGGGGATATTCTATTTGGGAATTAGGAATTTATGGAGCTGATTCAGAAAAAGCTGCCATAGTTTCAGAAGATGCAGCTGTATTTGACAAAAATGTTAGAAAAGCTTCTGATTTAACATTCTCATTAAACAAAAATGGTAATAATTTAATTCAAGTTAAGAATGGTGAAAATATATTAACTGAAAGTAAAGATTATACTGTTTCAGATAACGAAATAGTAATTAAAAAATCTTATTTATCTTCTTTAGAAAAAGGCACTATTCAATTACAACTTGTGTTTGATAACGACTTAAATACTCTTATTAATATTGCTATTGGTGACACTACTCCAATTGGTGGTAATGTAATACTTATGGGAGATATTAATAATGATGGTGAAGTTGATTTAGCTGATTATACACTACTTAGAAAATATCTTAATGCTGCAACTGGAACAAACATTCAAATTAACACTGAAGCTTCTGATTTAAACGAAGATGGTGAAATTAATTTCTTTGACTTAGTTGCACTTAAAGCTGCAATCTAGTATTTAAAGTTTTAAAAAGGTGCATTTAAATGAATTAAAACTCATTTAAATGCACCTTTTTCTTTACATTTCTTTTAATTTTTCTTCAACTAATTCTATAAGCTTTTCTCTATCATCTTCACTGTTTACTACATCGAAAACATCCATATCTATAATTAGAACTTGTGATGCGTTATATTTGTTTTGTACCCATTCATCATATCCTTCCCAAAGGAATTTATAATAATCAATTAAAGAGTCATCTAATTCAAAATCTCTACCTCTTAATTTTATTCTTTTCATAACAGTATCAAAGGATCCTTTTAAATATACCATTAAATCAGGAGCCTTTTTAGGAAGAGAATCTAATTCTTGCATCATATTATTTAAAAGCTCTTCATAAATTGACATTTCTAATTCTGATATTCTTCCAAGCTCCATATTCTTCTTTGCAAAATACCAATCTTCATATATAGATCTATCTAATACATTTTTATCATTAATTAATGCATCCTTTATACTCTTAAATCTTGTATTTAAAAAATATAATTGAAGTAAAAAAGGATATCTTTTTGCTGCTATTTCTTCTTCTGTCTCACTATAAAATAAAGGCAAAATTGGATTATTGTCTACACTTTCATAAAATACTTCTGAATCAAAATGCTTTCCTAAAACTTCTGCCACAGAGCTTTTTCCAAGGCCAATCATACCTCCAACTACTATCACCATATATCACCTTTCCTCGATTTTTCTTATGTTTTATGTTTTACTCATATATCTTAGAATACAAATTGAATTTTTTTTAGTCAAGTGCAATAATTACTAAATAAAATTCTTTGCATTATTTTATGAATTAAGATATACTTAGAAAGTTAGTGTTTATACTAATTTTGATAATAGTAAAAATTTCAATTTAAAATATATTGAAAATTTAAAATGAAGGGAACAATACATGAATAAAATAACATTTAGAGATTTAAATTTAAAAGAGGAAATTTTAAAAGCAATTGATGACTTAGGATATGTCAACCCATCTCCTATTCAAGAAAAAGCCATTCCTATAGCTATTGAAGGACATGATATAATAGGTCAGGCTCAAACAGGAACTGGTAAAACAGCTGCTTTTGGATGTTCTTTATTAAATAATATTGAAAAAACAGGTAATATAGGTGCAATAGTTCTAGCTCCTACAAGAGAATTAGCTATCCAAGTATACGAAGAATTATGTAAACTTTCAAAATACGAAAAACTTTCTATTCTTCCAATATACGGTGGAGACTCAATACAAAGACAAATTCGTGAACTAAAAAAAGGTGTTGATGTTGTAGTTGGTACACCAGGAAGAGTTCTAGACCTTATAAGAAGAAAAGCCCTACATTTAGAAGATGCTAAATTCTTAGTATTAGATGAAGCAGACGAAATGCTTAATATGGGATTCATTGATGATATAGAAGAAGTTATAAAGCATCTTCCAAGCGACAGACAAACTATGCTTTTCTCTGCTACAATGCCACAACAAATAGAAAAACTTGCAAAGAACTACATGAAGAAAGATGCAAAAGTAGTTAACATAAAGAAGGTTACTTTAACAGTAGATAGAATTAAACAAGGATACTTTGAAGTAAACAACAAAAATAAATTTGAAGCTTTATGCAGAGTTTTAGATTTCGATACTCCTAATGCAGCTATAATTTTCTGTAGAACTAAAAAAGGTGTAGATGATTTAGTAGAAGGACTTCAAGCTAGAAATTACTCAGTTGAAGGAATGCACGGAGATATGTCTCAAATGCACAGAATGAGAACTCTAAAAAGATTTAAAGAAGGATCTCTTCCATTCTTAGTAGCTACAGATGTTGCTGCAAGAGGTATTGACGTTGAAGGTGTAACACACGTATTTAACTATGATTTAACTCAAGATGTAGAAAGCTATGTTCACAGAATAGGTAGAACAGGTAGAGCAAACAAAGAAGGTACTGCTTACTCATTTATAACTTCTCGTGAATTCTCTATGTTAAAGCAAATTAAGAGAGTAACTAAGGGCAACATAGAAAAGTTATCTATTCCAACTGTAGATCAAATTTTAGAAGCTAAATTTGAAACTAAATCAGATGAAATAGAAGAAGTATTATTACATGATGATTACAGCAAGTATGTTGAATTAGCTCAAAACCTTTGTGACGACTACAATCCAACTGATGTAATTGCTGCACTTATGAAGATGCAATTTGATAAGGAAATGAGTTTTAACTATACAAGCAACGTATTAGAAACTCCAAAGGATAATAGTAATAGAAGAGAAGGAAGAAAATCAAACGGAAATGATGTAAGATTATTCTTCTCAATAGGTAAGAGAGATAACTTAACTTGCAGATCTTTAGTTAAGTTCATAACTGAAAAAGCTAATGTTACTGGAAAGAAAGTTAATAAGATTGATATACTTGAAAGCTTCTCATTCGTTTCAGTTGATAAGGATATAGCTGACATAGTATTAAAGAAATGTTCAGGTGTAAAACTTAACAAGAGAAAAGTAAATATAGAAGTTGCAACTAAGAGAAAATAGTTTAATCGAGTAGGAGGTAATCAATTATTTTGATTACCGACCTCTCACACCACCGCACGTACAATGTCGTCAACTTAAGAAAAAAATAAAAAATTTAAAAAAAGCTTGACAATAGTGAAAAAATTTGCAGCCTCGCTATAGATAAATAAATTTATAGCGAGGTTTAATACTATGAAAAATACTACATTATTATCTACAATTTTAAAAGATACAAACAACTTAATTACTTCAAGTGAATTTAAAGAAGCTTACAGTTTAGGTAATTCATTTTCAAGAAATAGAAAATTATCATTTCATAACGCAGTCTTCTTTATTTCTT
>NZ_FPBY01000053.1:13911-21263 GCF_900116755.1 Clostridium sp. DSM 8431 | reverse complement strand
CTTATATCCATAATTAATTTTCTTTTTGAGGGATTACTCATAGGTTTTATTATTTCTAATACATCATTGTACTTATACGAATTCAAATACATCATCTCCTTAAAAATCTTTGTTAAAATGATTGACATATTTTATCACTTTTATTCATAATACAGCCTTTATTTTTAAAAAAAGGCCAGTAACATTATCATGCACTGACCTTTTCTTTATTCCCTCTTATAAAATCTTTTCTCAATATAGCAAAAAAGATTAATATAAAAACTAGTAATATTTTCTTTATTTAATTTATATTAATTTCATATTTTTCCTGACTAGAATTAATAAGAATAAAACTATACTTAATTTTTTCTTTGCCTTCTAGCTCTCCATCATTTATATCTAAGCCCTTTTCATCAGCCTTTATCATATTCCCCTTAAAATATTCATCATTATATATTTTATCTTTACTTATACTACTTATGTCGCTATCATCTTTAAAAGGAAATAAAGGTGTGATTTCGTCTCCATCTTTTATATTAATGATTTTATTTTGGGCTTCACTTGGATCAAAACCTCGTATAGCTCCAAGTACAGTTCCATTACAATTATTAAAGTCATATTCAATTAAAAGGTAGGCTTCATCTCCATTTAAAAGAACTGGTGAATATAATTCAAGTTCACTTTTAGTAAAACTTTTTTCTATAGTTGAAAATAATTCATTATTTATATAAGTAAAACTATTTTCAACATCAGAACTAACTGTTCCTTCCACATCTATTTTAACATCACTATCTGTTGATAAAAGTTCATAGATACCACTTCCATATGAAGTTTCCTTATATGTTGCTAAGTATACTGCTGCAAGGTTGTTTATATCTTCTTTGTTAAGACTAACCTTTGCTACATTATCTACTAAATAGGGATTTAAATTTTCAAAACTATATCCCTCTTCCTCTAAAAGAAATTCAATATACTTACCTATAAACTCTATATATTTATCATCATAATGACTATTTGAATAATTATGATAATCTTCCACCAATGTTTCCTCTGAATTAACTGGAAGATATATTGATAACCCACTTGGCTCTTCCTCATAGCCCAAAACCCCTTTATAAATAACACAATTATTAAAATCATAAATAGGATAATATTTATCTTTAAGTACACAATTAAGATTATTAATTAAACTAGCTAAATCTAGCATATCACCTGTTTTCTTTTCTCCATAGCCTGTCCCAAAAGAGTTACCTTTAGTTCTTAGCTTTGAAACTTCTTTCAATAATTCTTTATCATGAGTAGGTATTTTTTCAAAGAAATCACTAATGATTTCCTCTAATTCTTTAAATTTTTCTAAGTCAATTACTGAAATATCTAAATTACATCTACCATTCTTATAGTAATCTATGTACTCGTCTACTATACATTCACATATCTTTTCATCAGTAATATCTTTATTATTTAAATTCAATAACCATTTATAATTCCAACCTTCTCCTGGTTCAACTTCCTGTGATGCAACTAAGTATTCTGCATTATCTTTTAATATATTACATGTCTCAACAGTATTCATAAGACATGCATCAAAACCTATTATATCAATCTTTTTATCTTCTGCTTTAGAGTTCTTTATTCCATCATAAATTTCTCCTAACTCAAGGCTATCTCCACCAAAATTTTCATCTTCTCCAAAACCTTTTACAGAACCTCCACCATGATCCCAAAAGTCTAACATATACCTTTCTGCTGGATATGCTTCCATTCCATAATTTATAAAATCTGATAATGTATCTGTTTCTCCCATATTTCTTTTTTCTAATGTTTCAACTACTTCTATACCATTTTTATCTATTAAAAAACGCTTATTTCCTTCTCCCGCTAACTCCTCTTTGTCCCAAATTTCTGTTCCTCCACATTCTACAACTATATTTAAGTTTGCTTCTTTAGGATAATTTTCTATAATCTCATTAATATCTTTAGTAGCTTCTCCATCCATACTTTCTAAAGAGCTTCCATTCATATATATCATAATAGTCATATCTTTTTTATCTCTTAATGCTTCATATTCTTTTACTATACATCCTGTTTTTTCATTTCCATTATTTAAGTAAACCAGTGTCCCTGAAGCTAGTGTTCCTGTAATAACTGCCGCTATAGCACCTTTTAAGATAGCTTTTTTGCCTTTATCTATCATGACATTTCTCCCTTCACTAAATTTTTAATTTTCTTTTTATTATTTCGTGAAAATGTACAACTTAAATCTTTATTAAAATAAAATATATTATTTTTAAAATCTATCTCAATAATATTTTCTTTATTGGCTATAGTTGAAGGACGGCATAAAATAAATCTAGAATCAAGTTTAAGTATAAGTTCATTGATTCCAATTCTTAAAATTCCTTTTCCCTTAGAATGATTTATAACACATTTATGTTTTCCCTTTATGGTTTCTATAAATAAAATATCTTTTAAAAATATTTTTGTAACATTTTGATTTTCATTTATAGCTACAATATACTCATCCTTATTATAAAATTCTTTACACAATATATTTATTATTTTTCTAATTTCAATTTCTAGATCATCCTCTATTATATTTATAAAGTATTTAACTCTTATATCATTTTTAAAGATAATTCCTGCATTTATTTCTTCTTTAGATAATATTACAAATGTTATGTTGCTATACTTTTGAGAAAGAGTATTAAGGCATTTAGTCCAGTCCTCATTAAAAAGTCTTTTATCATTTATATTAACAAAAATTACTTTTTCAGCATCATCATTGCAAATATTCCCCAACTCATTAATAGATTTAATACTGTCTTTAAATAACTTAACAAAATCTATATCCATATCTGCTAGTACAAACTTGAATATTTTTAACAATGTATCCCTTAACCTATCATCAAAAGTAAAAATAATAAAATCCATGTATCCTGTAATCACTATAACCTTTCTTTATAATTATTTGCCTTTATACTTCTTCTCTTTTGTAATAGATCATCTGGTACACTTGTTTCATATTTTTCTCTTTCTTCATCGAGATATTTATACATCTTGCCTTCTTTTGCAAAATTCATATAATAATTACTTCTGTTTGAAGAAAAATCCTTTATCATTGAATTCTCTATATCATTTAGTACCTTACCCATATCACATCTATAATTTCCCTTTCGAACTGAATATGGAATAGTTGCTTTTCTTATATCATTCATAAAATCAACTTTATTTTTAGAATCATTTTGCTTTTCAACTAAGAAGTCCATACTACTTTCACATTTATTACTAACTTCAATAACTTTATTAAGATTTGTAACTATAGAATTTATATCTTCTACTTCCCTATCTCTAAATCCAGAAATTTGCTCTTCATCATTTACTACTTGCTTAATATCTTGTACTATATTTTCAAGTCTATTAACATCAATCATATTTGATGTAATGGACATATTAGAAGATACTATGTCAATACCTTGTGCAAGAGATGTATTTAATGCTTCAGCACACTCTATTGATTCTCCAAATTCATCCAAATGACTTCTCTCAATATCACGAATAAAATTACTAATATTTTCAATCTGTAGCATTCCATCTTCAATTCTCTTTTTATTTACTTCTGCTGAAACTATTTCTGGTTTAAATTTTCTTTTATTATTTCTCATTATTCTTTCAATATTCGAAACATCTAAACTAACATTCTTATCCATATCCTCTTCAAGAAGTTTAATTGTATCTCGCCCTAAAGTATGATTTTCAAATTTTTTAGAAACTGTATATTCCTTTCCTAACGCAACAAATTCAATTAAAGCCTCAAAAGATTGATTACTTAAATTTGCTGCTGCTCTTATCTCAAATCTTCTAATATAAAATAAATTTAATATTCCATCTAATACTGCTTTTATTCCCTCTACTACGGCTTCACCAATTTTTGCACTTAAATTAATTGCAAGTTTTGCTGCTTGTAGTACTGCTGTTGCATTACCTATGGCTACATATACTCCTGCTTTTGCCACTTCATAAGCTGCAATTTCGATTCCTTCCTTCATAGCAACAGCCCATTTCTTCCACCAACTAGCATTACTAATTCTTCTTTTACATCTTTCAATCTTTGAATTAAGACTATCAATTTCTCTCATAAGGGAATTAACCTTTTCTTGTGCTTCATTTATTTGTCTTTCTGCTGATTTAACCTTTTCTTTATAACTTTCTATAGCTCTATCTAAAGTTTCTTTAACTTGTCCAAAAAATTTCTCAATACCACTTGTATCTATAATTAAGCATATATCAAAATTTAAAGCTGAAGCACTTTGATAATTTATATGAAGCCCAAAAGTACACATGAACATACTAAATATTTCAGCTCTTGCATCAATTGAAATAAATCCTTTAGAAACAATAATTCGTGTTTCTGCCGAGAATATTTTCCATATAGTTAAAGATCCATCAATATAAAAGCTGCTGTTATTTTTATTAATGGATATATATAATAATGGTCCTTCTGATTTTTTATCAATAAATTGATATACTGGACTATCTGAAGGAATTACAGCTTTGCTTTCAACATCTTTCTTAAAACTTGATGATGTAAACTTCAAAAAGCCAATATCTATTTCATCCACATGCATAAATGCTAGTATTCCTTCATTAGGATTCATTGAAAAAAGCACTTTAAAATTAACCCCCAAAATTTCAAGGACCCCGCATATAAACATACCTGGTTGCAATTTATAGTCTCCCATTTCAATTTCTTTCTCTTCAAAGGATGTGTAAAATTGACACCTTAAATACATCTTTCCTTTTCTATCAATAAAATAATGACGCATTCTTTTCTTATCAACTAAAGCAATTCCATTATTTAAATTTGTTATTTTACATTGATTACTGCTTAGCCTTAAAGATTCTTCTTCTATATTCTTATTAAAAAATTCCACTATTTTCTCTTTTTGCTCTTTTTCTTTCTTTTCTAATATACTTGTGGGAAAATCCTTCTTAAAGCAAAAATCAAATTCTTTAAGTTTTATAATATCAAAATCTTCAAGCCCACTAACTGTAATACCAGTAAAATTCTTAACTAAGCTACTTAAACTAATTTCACTAACTGCAGCTGAAAGCATCTGAACATATGCTACATTTCCAAGTACTTTAAGTATTACTGCTGAAAATAAACTTAAATCTCTTAAATATAGAGTTGTAAACATTCCAAATGTAAGGGCTTTCTCATATCCTATAAGTAATGCTGTATCCCCTATCTTAAACTCACCAATTAGAGATATTGGTTTTTTTACACTTGCCTCTGCTGATAAAAGAAAACTTGTCATTCCCATGCTACAATTCACTATAAATTCTATATCCGGTAATATTTTTAATATAAACTTTCCTTTAACCTTTAAAGCAATATCACTTTTTGTTTTACAAAATTCTATATAAAATTCTTTTGCTATTAGCAATTTATTATCTATACTTGGCATTGCTAATATTCCTAAAAAATCTCCAGAATCTTTAGATATACCAATAAACATATCTAATGATTTTAATCCAAATAGGTCATAAATTGCCTTTGTAAATATACTTTCTTTTCCTTCAAAATTAAATTCTGTAGAGATTATTAGATTACTATTATCTAATTCTGATGGACTAGCACTATTACTAAGTCCTGAAAGCATTTTCATTTTTGATAATGAAGGAACCTTTTTTATAGCATCTTGAAGACTTATATTTAATCTTGATCTATATATTACAATTACTTCTTCAATTCCAAAAAAAACTGCTATTGAATCTAGGAAAACTAATGCTTTATCTATTAATCCGTCTCCCTTAGGCTTTTCTTTTACTGATAATCCAAATGCTAGTAAAGCACTATTATCTTTTGATATCGCTATAAAAGATGCTGCTCCCATATCTAAAGATAAAGAAGTAAACTTACCTATTTTAATAAATTTTATAGCTGAATAAGATTTATTAGAGATACAAGGTAAATTGTTACTTTTTGCAAACTTGCCTAAGTCATTATTGACTTCTCCTAATACGTTAAAAATGCCGTTTTCATCAATATCTAATTCACCTATAATACAAGTTTCACCATTAACTTTCCCCACCATTCCTTGAAACTCTTGATTCCATAAACTTCCCTGAACTTTAAGTGCTAATGCTAATCCATCTGACATAATTAAATACTACCCTTCTATATAAGCCTTTGGATCAAATAAAGACATTGACTCTACAATTTTTTCTCTCTTAGTATTCCATATTGCTATTAAAACCTTATTAACTTTAACAAAGAAATCAGCAGGGAATAATTTTTCAGTATCAATTATTAATTCGAAGGCATATTCTGTTGTTGTTTTATCATCTTTAGCATTATGATTTACGTAAAGATAAGCTTTTTTAAGTATTATTCGTATATTTTCAACATTAAAACTGCTATTTGCTGATTTAATCTGCTCTTCAATATCTTCTTCCTTTAATGCTCCACTAGCTTCTCCTTCAAGTTTTCCAAGCATGCTATTAATATCTTTAACTAACTCACCAATAGTTACCCCATTATTAGATTCATAATCAGTTGGTGCTAATAATATCTTATAACCATCATCATCTTTTTTATAAGCTGCTACAAGGTTCTCTCCTAATAAATTAAATTCTGCTTCTAGTAGCATTTGAGCATTTTCATGTATATTTTTGTTTTCAGTCACCCCGCCTTCTTTATTGTCATTTAAAATGATTTCAGTATCTTCTTTACCCATTTTTCATTCCTCCTATATTTAATTTATTTTTAATGAACAAGTTCATTATACATTTTGCATCTTTATTATGTATTTAATGGCACTATTTGTATTTTTTTAAACATATCTTGTCTTTTTAGCTTTATATATTAGCGAATTTAAAGAAAATTTATTTAAAATTCCATCTTTCAAAATGAACAAGGACAGAACAAAGTGGCTGACGCCACGCTTTTCAGCGCAGGAAGCAGCTTTCTTTTGCGGCCTACAATTATTTTTTAATGCATTTGATAACTTCCATATGAGAAATCCAGTCAAAATCAGTGTTTAACATCAAAAAAATTTTATATTTTCCTCGTATTTGAAATACTAAATAGTGTAGACGAATATTTATATATTTTTCTACTAAACCTCGTATTTGAAATACTAAATAGTGTAGACGAATATTTATATATTTTTCTACTAAACCTAACTAGTGAAAACTTAATATTCTTGAATAGAGAAATTGATGTGATTTTCCTGGGAGCATAATGCATACCCGCTGTATAGACTATCACCTCATTCAATGAAGTTTTACGTGTAACTGGTTGGGTTTCCATTTAATTAGAATTACCCGAATAACAAACGAGGATGTATTTCATTGAAATAAATGAGATC
>NZ_FPBY01000053.1:0-13901 GCF_900116755.1 Clostridium sp. DSM 8431 | reverse complement strand
ATCATTGTACTTATACGAATTCAAATACATCATCTCCTTAAAAATCTTTGTTAAAATGATTGACATATTTTATCACTTTTATTCATAATACAGCCATTTTTTTATACCTAGAAAAAATCTTAAGAGAGGAATTTCAAAAGAATATTCTATATAACTGTTATAAGAAAGCATTAAAGAATATTTTTAAGAAGTGTAAGAAAAGCTCTTAGGCTTAATTATGTAGTGTCATTTTAAAGGAAAAATATATTTTTAAAAGTTTTAATATTCAATAAATAATGTTTATAAGATTTATATAATTTATAAAGGGTGAATATCCTTATGAAAATACAAACTTTAAAGGACATTCACCCATATTCAAATAACTAATTTTATTTATTACTATATTTTATAACTTAGCTAACTAGATCATAACTAATTTTAATATAAATACTATTCCTAAGATTATCATTATAGGCGAAATTTTGTTTTTTTCTCCCTTTGTCTTAGCAAAGAACAGATTATATAAAACATTAATTGCTACATATGATAATACTCCAAATGTTAAACCATCACCAATACTATATGTCATAGGCATTAAAGCTATTGTTAAAAAGGCTGGTACTCCTTCTGTTACATCAGTAAAATTAATTTCTTTTACTGAACCTAACATTAAATAACCTACATATATTAAAGCTGGTGCTGTTGCACATGTTGGTATTGCCATAAATATTGGTGAGAAGAACATTGCAACTAAGAATAAAACTCCTGTTGTTACTGCTGTCCATCCTGTTCTTCCTCCTGCTGCAACTCCAGTTGAACTTTCTACGAAGGTTGTAGTAGTAGAAACACCAAGACATGCTCCTGCAGTAGTACCAATGGCATCTATCATAAGTCCTTTACTCATATTCTTCATATTACCTTCTTCATCTATCATTCCAGCCTTTGAAGAAACTCCAAGGAATGTTCCTATTGTATCAAAGAAGTCTACAAATAAGAATGTACATACTATTGTAAGGAATGTTCCTATTTTTTCTGAATCAAGTACATAACTAAAATCTATCTTTCCTGCTATAGGTGCTATACTTTCAAATCTTATTATTCCATCTGGAAGAGTAATTCCTAAAGATGCTGCATAAGAAGGATCAAATAAAGCATATCCCCATGCTGCAATTGTTGATATTAAAATACCTATAAGTATTGAACCTTTAACTCTTTTCTTTTCTAAAACTGTTATTATTACTACCCCTAATAAAGCAATTAAAACAGTTGGCATTTTGAAATCTCCAATACTTACTAATGTACTTTCATTTAATACAACTACCTTAGCATCTTGAAAACCTATAAAAGCTATAAATAAACCAATACCTGCTGTTACTGCACTTTTTAAACACTTAGGTATGGCCTTTACAATAGCTTCACGAACCTTAAATACTGTTAGTAAAATAAATATAATACCTTCAGCAAAAACAGCTGTAAGTGCCGTTTCCCAATTTATACCCATTCCCAAAACAACTGTATATGCAAAGTATGCATTAAGTCCCATTCCTGATGCAAGTGCAAAAGGAAGATTTGCGTAAACACCCATAAGTATTGTTGAAAGCCCTGCTGCTAAACATGTTGCTGTAACTAATGCTCCCATAGGCATTCCTGTAACTCCTAAAATACTTGGATTTACAGCAATTATGTATGCCATTGTTAAGAAAGTTGTTACTCCTGCCATAATTTCTTTCTTAAAGTCTACATTTTCATTGCATAGAATACTTAGAATTCTTTTCTCTTCTACATTGTTATTCATAAATTATCCCCCTGCTAATAAATTTTACAGCACTACATAGTCAGATATTTACGGTATCTGGTAGAAACTTGTGAACCATATCTTCACCATTATATGAGTGTTATTACGAACATTATTATATATTTTTACTTTTAAGTATGTCAATAACATGTATGAATTTTTTTTGCACAATATATATTATTCGCTTTTAATTTTTTTATTCTAAGTTTTTACTATTTTTTATTTTAATATTATATTCAATTTCCTCCAAAAATTTTTTTAAACAAAATGATTAATATGTAAAAAACAGTCTTGATTTTAAAAAATCAAGACTGTTTTTTAATCTCTATTTAAACATATAATCCATCTTCAAAAAATGATTTTATAAATTCTAAATCCTTAGAATAATTTAATGCTGCTATAAGTTTAATTCTAGCTTTTTGTCCTGGCATTGTATCTCCAAAGATTACACCTAAATCTCTTAAATGTTTGCCGCCACCTTCATATCCATAAGATTCAAATACTCGGCCTTCAAAACATCTTGATACAATAACTACAGGTATATTTTTATCTATAGCTCTTTTAACACCTTCAACCATTTGTGGAGGAATATTCCCTCTACCTAAGGCTTCAATAACAATTCCTTTATATCCCTTATCAATAACATAGTTTATAAAATCTGAATCCATTCCTGCTGCACACTTAATAAGTGCTACATCTGATTCTATTTTATCTATTTTTACATGTTTTCCAACTGGACAGTTTCTATAAAATATAACTTCGTTATTATCTACAATTCCAATGGGTCCAAAGTTAGGAGTTCTAAAGGCATTTAAAGCCATAGAATTTGCTTTTGTAACTCCTCTAGCACTATGTACTTCTCCGTTAAAGCATACTAATACTCCTCTACCCTTTGCATCATCTGATACTGCTGTACATATAGATGCTGCTAAGTTTGCAGGTCCATCATATCCAAGCTCTGATGAACTTCTCATAGCTCCTGTAACTACTACAGGCTTTTCACTTTCTATTGTAAGATCTAAAAGATAAGCAGTTTCTTCTAAAGTATCCGTTCCGTGTGTTACAACTACTCCATCTATATCTTCTCTATCTAAAAGTTCTGTAACTGACTTAGATAGTTCAAGCATTAAAGATGGTGATACATGTGGTGATGGAAGTTCAGAGAAATTATATGATTCTACTTTAGCATATCCTTCTATACCTGTTACCATAGCCATTATCTCTTCACCACTTAATGAAGGTACTGCTGCATGTATTCTTTCATCAATTTTCATAGATATTGTTCCGCCATTAAAAACTACTGCTACTTTTTTCATATACACTTTTTCCTCCATTTTTCTTTAGCATTTCTATAATAAAAACTCTTTAGTAAATATATTTTTGGCAGGGCGGCGTATCCTGCATCTCTGGTTACTATATAAATATAGCGCGTGAGGAGCCATTTCTCACCTCAAAAATACAACTTTAATTATTATAAATCTTATTATAATTTTTTTCAACATTTGGAATTTCACATGTTATCTACTTCTAAATCTTCATATTTTATTATCCTTCCACTATATATTCTATTATTTATTTTACTTTTTGTTATAGGATAAAGTGTGGACACATAAATATATTCTTCATCTAGATCCACTTCTAATCCTAATAAAAGAGTTGAATCAACTTTTTTTATTAGCTCCAAAGCGCCCTTTTTTCCTCTTTTCTTATCAACACCTATATAATCTGGCTTTTCTAATATACTTTCAATTACATTTATCAAGTTATCTTTAACCATTTTTGTAAGCTGCTTTCCATGGTGCTTTTTTATATGGCTTAGTACCCCAGGTGAGGCATACACACTTCCATCAAATGAAAACCCTAATTTCTCTGCTAAAGAAGCATTTATTCGTCCTACTTTTTTATAAGCTTTATAATAACTTCTCATACCTTCCTCACCACGCCTCATTTATTTTAATAACAAAAAAATCATTTTCATCTTTGTAATATATTTTCTAATACTAATAACTCCTTTACTATATTATATTTTATTTCCTTTTAATTATGAACTTTTTAAAATTTTTCTTTACCATTTCTTATAAAGTGATACAATAATTATAAGAATATATATAGATTGGGGAGATCACAATGGATAAAAACACCAATATAAATTGGGAAGAACTTGGTTTTGATTATATCAAAACAGATTATCGTTTCATCGCTAGATGGAAAGATGGAAAATGGGATGAAGGAAAGCTTACTGAAGATAACATGTTAGTTATTAGTGAAGCTTCGCCAGCATTACATTATGGACAACAATGTTTTGAGGGGCTTAAAGCATATAGAACAAAGTCTGGAGATGTACAACTTTTTAGAGTTGATAGAAATGCAGCTAGAATGCAAAATTCTTGTAGAAAACTATTAATGCCAGAAGTTCCAATAGATATGTTTGTTGAAGCTTGTAAAAAGGTAGTAAAGGCTAATGAAAGATTTGTTCCTCCTTATGGAACTGGAGCAACATTATATTTAAGACCAATAGTAATTGGAGTCGGTGACAATATAGGTGTTAAGCCAGCTAAAGAATATATATTTACTGTATTTTGCATGCCAGTTGGACCATATTTCAAGGGTGGAATGGCTCCAGTAAACTTTATGATTTCTGATTATGATAGAGCAGCTCCTTATGGTACAGGTCAACAAAAGGTTGGTGGAAACTATGCAGCTTCATTACAATCACATAAAATTGCTGCTGATAATGGCTATGCAGATTGTATTTATCTTGATCCTGCAACACATACAAAAATTGAGGAAGTTGGTTCTGCAAACTTCTTTGGTATAACTAAGGACAATAAGTTTGTAACACCAAAATCACCATCTATCTTACCTAGTATAACTAAGTATTCTTTATTATACTTAGCTAAAGAATATTTAGGTCTTGAAACTGTTGAAGGTGATGTACTTATTGATAACTTAGATATATTTAAAGAAGCAGGTGCATGTGGTACTGCTGCTGTAATTTCACCGATTGGTGGAATTGATTATAAAGGAAAACTTCACGTATTCTACAGCGAAACTGAAGTTGGTCCTATAACTAAGAAACTTTATGATACATTAGTTGGAATTCAATTTGGTGATGTTGAAGCTCCAGAAGGATGGATATTCAAGGTTTGCTAATTAGATAATATATACAAAAAAGAGGATTCAAATATTTGAATCCTCTTTTCATTTTAAAGGATAATGCAGATTAATCCGCCATCTCCTTCATTAATAATTTTTTGAAGAGTTCTTTGAATTTTTATTTGAACGTCTTCTGGCATTCTATAAAGCTTATTTTGAAGACCTTCCTTTACAAGGACTTCTAATGACTTACCAAACATATTACTCTGCCATAAACTTGTAGGGTCATTATCAAACTGCTCTAATAATGCATTAACAAGTTCTTCAGATTCTTTTTCAGATCCCATAATAGGACTAATTTCTGTTTTTATATCAGCCTTAATAAGGTGTAGAGATGGAGCACTTGCTTTAAGTTTAACACCATACTTACTACCTTGTTTAACTATTTCAGGTTCTTCAAACTTCATTTCTGTAAGCTGTGGCGCAACTAATCCATAACCTGTTGTTTTTACTTCTTCAAGGGCATCTTTAACTTTATCATACTCTTTCTTAGCATAATTCAATTCCTTAATTAAGGACAATAAATCACTTTCTGACTCAACTTCTAAATCACATATTTCGCTTAATACCTTATAAAATACGCTGTCTTCAGGCTTTAAAAGTACTCTTCCTATACCAATACCAAGATTCATTTCTAGAAGCTCAGAAGTTCCTAAGTACTCATCGCTCTTTATTGCTTTTAGGGATGCCTTTACATCTTTTATTTTCGATATGTCTTTGCTCATATCCTTAATTATGTTGAAAAAATCTTTTTTTAGCCAATGTGAAGGCTCTAATTTTTCAAGCCATTCTGGCATATCTATATTGATTTCTTTAACAGGGAATTCATTAAGTACATGTTTAAATATATCCTCTATATCTTCTTCGCCCATATTAAATACATCTAAAATCTGGACCGTAACATCATACTTTTCTTCCATATCCTTTTTTATAGCCTTTGTCTCAGGTGAACTAGGTTTTGATGAATTTAAAACAACTATAAAAGGTTTATTCATCTCTTTAAGTTCATTAATAACTCTTTCTTCTGCATCTATATAATCATTTCTATCTATACCTGTAATACTTCCATCTGTTGTAACAACAAGTCCTATAGTTGAATGATCTTGAATTACTTTTTTAGTTCCTATTTCAGCTGCATCTTCAAAAGGTATTTCATATTCATACCATGGTGTATGAACCATTTTTGCATCCTCACCATCAAGATAACCCAATGCGCCTTTAACTATGTAGCCAACACAATCTACTAGACGTATTTTAAAATTGATTTCATCATCAAGACTTATCTCAACAGCTTCATTGGGTACAAATTTTGGTTCAGTAGTATGAATACTTTTACCAGACCCGCTTTGAGGCAGCTCATCTTTAGCTCTTTCTTTCTTATAATTGTTATCAATCTTTGGTATAACCATAATGTCCATAAACTTTTTAATAAATGTTGATTTTCCAGTTCTAACTGGGCCTACAACACCAACGTATATGTCCCCTTGAGTTCTTTCAGCAATATCTTTATATATATTGAAGCTGTCCAAGTTATTACCTCCCACAAATAATTTCTAACAGTATATATATATTTGAGAATATGATAAATATTCATAGAACTTCTAAAAATTTATCGTTATTAAAATATATATTCAAAGAAAGAAAAAATTCTGCCAAATTTAATATGTGGCAGAATTCTCTAATTTATATATTCTCGTTTTTCTTATCTCTAGTCATTAATTGATTAATGGACTGTCTTGGATCTTTTCCTAAAAACAATACTTTATATAATGCATCTGTTATAGGCATAGATACACCTATATTTTCTTTAAGTTCATAGAAGGCTTTACAAGCTTTAACTCCCTCTACAACCATTCCTATTTCTGACAAGGCCTCATGAAGTGATTTCCCTTCTCCAATAAGTATTCCAGCTCTTCTATTTCTAGAATGCATTGAAGTACAGGTAACTATTAAATCTCCCATTCCAGTAAGACCATAAAAAGTATCAACCTTTCCTCCAAGCTTTATTCCTATTCTAGATATTTCTTTCATACCTCTTGTCATAAGTGCAGCCTTTGTATTATCGCCATATCCTAATCCGTCTAATATACCTGAAGCAAGTGCAATAATATTTTTTACTGCTCCTCCAATTTCAACGCCTACAATATCATCATTAGTATATACTCTTAAAGTATCAGTCATAAATAAATCCTGAACCTTTTTTGCATATTCCATGTTTCTTGACGATGCTACTATTGTTGTTGGCAGCTTAGATGCTATCTCTTCAGCATGGCTTGGTCCTGATAAAACCACTACAGGATTATAAAGCTTTTTCTCAATTACAACCGATAATCTTTCATCAGTCTCTTGATCTATACCTTTTGCTATAGATATTACTATAACATCTTTATTTATTTTACCCTTAAGTTTTTCAGCCATAGTTCCTATCACATGTGATGGTACACCAAGAACTACAAAATCAGCATTTTTTACTGCCTCATCTATAGAATTATATGCTGTTACATTTTCAGGAATTTTTAAGTCTTTAATATACTTATCATTCTTTCTATTTTTATTAATATCATTAACAACATTAATATCCCTGGCATAAATTGAAACTTCTTCACCTTTTTCTGCAAGTAAAATAGCTAGTGCAGTTACAAAACTACCCCCGCCTACAAAGGCTGTTCTTGTCATTATTTTTCCTTCCTCTCTCTGTATTCAATCTGAATTCCTGTACCTTTAAAATCAAAGCTATCTCTTAATTGATTTTCTAAGTATCTTTCATATGAGAAGTGTCTAGCACTTGCGTCATTTACGAAGAATACAAACTTAGGTGGTTTTGTTGCTACTTGAGTAGCATAGAATATCTTTAATCTCTTTAGTCCAACTATTGGTGGTTCTTTCATTAATACTGCCTTGTTTATTACATCATTAAGAATACCAGTTGAAACTCTCTTATTGTAGTTATCATAGCATTTTTTAGCCATTTCTAATACTTTATGTGTTCTTTGACCTGTTAATGCTGATATGAATAAATATTCTGCGTAAGATAAGAATTTAAGATTTTGTTGTAAGTCTTTCTTAAACTTATCCATTGTCTTATCATCTTTTTCAACTAAATCCCACTTGTTTACTATAACCATTATCGCTTTATTCATTTCATGAGCATATCCTATAATCTTTTCATCTTGCTCTGTAATTCCTTCCGTGGCATCTATCATTAAAATACATACATCAGCTCTTTCTATAGCAGCTAAAGTTCTTATAACACTATATCTTTCGATTTCTTCTTTAACTTTGCTCTTTCTTCTAAGACCTGCTGTATCTACTAATATAAATTTACCAAGGTCATTTTCAAGATAACTGTCTACAGCATCTCTAGTTGTTCCTGGAACATTTGAAACTATTACTCTATCTTCACCTAAAAGTCTATTAATAAGTGATGATTTACCAACGTTTGGTTTACCTATCATAGCTATTCTTATATATTCATCATCTTCTTCACTTGCTGCATCTTTATCAAAATGCTCTACAACTCTATCTAGCATATCTCCAAGTCCTAAACCTTGAGAAGCTGAAATAGTTATAGGTTCTCCTATACCAAGATTGTAGAATTCCCATGCATTTTCTTCTTCTTTTAATGAATCTACCTTATTAACTACTAATACTATAGGTTTCTTTGATTTTCTAAGCATACCAGCTACTTCTTCATCTGCAGCTGTTATTCCTTCTTTACCATCAACTATAAAAACTATAACATCTGCTGTTTCTATAGCTATTTGTGCCTGTCTTCTCATTTGCTTTACAATTATATCATCATTTTCAGGTTCAATTCCCCCTGTATCTATCATTGTAAAGTTATAATTAAGCCAATCAGCTTCAGCATAAACTCTATCTCTTGTTACTCCTGGAGTATCTTGAACGATAGAAATTCTCTTTCCTGCTAATCTATTAAATAAAGTAGATTTTCCTACATTCGGTCTTCCAACCATTGCAACTATTGGTTTCGCCATCTTTTATTCCTCCTCTTACTATAGATAATTCGATATATTAATTCTTTTATGGTTATACATCTATAGTCTTACCTAAAAAAGAATAAATCTTTCAAACATCTTTGTCTTATGCAAAAGATTACTATCTTATGATATATTACATTAATAATTTTCTTAAGTCAATTAAAAATCAGCTTTCAATTACTTAAAACCCTATATTCAAGGATATATAAATTTTTTCCAAGTATATCATAAAAAAACAGCTTTTCTAAGCCAGCTTTTACTGATTTAAATCTACATATATGCCATCTCTCACATAAATGATACCCTCACAGATATTAGTAACCCTATCTCATATTCTTTCTATATATTTTGCAATAAATAAAATTTCTGCTCCTAAGTTAGATTCTATCTTTTCCTCTTTTAAAGTCTTTAGCATATCACTAAATATACTTTCATATAATATATCAACTTTATCATCCATCTTACATATTTCATTTGCTTCATCTGCCTTTCCATTTACATAGGCATTAACTGATAAGTCAATCATCTTTCTTACTTCATCGCCATTTCCCACAAAACTGATGCTTCTTTAGGAAATGTTTCATAACTACCTTTTATCTTACGAGCAATCTTACATATATCTACTGCATGGTCAGCCATTCTTTCAAGTTCAGTGGAAATTTTAGATGCTGTAAAAATGTTTCTTAGGTCTCTAGCAACAGACTGAGAAGTAGCAATAAGTTTTATACAATCCTCTTCTATAATTTGCTGCAAATTATCTACCTTATCATCATCTTTTATAATTTCCTCTACTAAATTATTATCATACTTCCTTAAGGTATCCATAGCTTTTAAAATCTGCTTTTCCACAAAATCTGCCATAAGCAAAAGTTTATTATTAATTTTATTTATTCGTTCTTTCTGAAAAATTCCAGTCATAAAACTCCCCCTTTTATCCAAATCTTCCTGTAATATAATCTTCAGTTCTCTTATCTCTTGGTTTATAAAAAATAGTTTCAGTATTATCATATTCAATAATTTCACCATTTAAAAAGAAAGCTGTCTTATCTGCTATTCTTCCTGCCTGTTGCATATTATGTGTTACTATAACAACAGTATATTGCTTTTTTAACTCACTTATTAATTCTTCAACTTTACTAGTCGAAATAGGATCTAATGCAGATGTAGGCTCATCCATTAAAATCACCTCTGGAGAAGTAGCTAAACTTCTTGCAATACATAATCTTTGCTGCTGTCCTCCTGAAAGTCCAAAAGCACTTTTCTTTAATCTATCTTTTGTTTCATTAAATAAAGCAGCATCCCTTAAAGATTTTTCTACTATTTCATCAAGTTTTTTCTTATCCTTAATTCCATGAATACTAGGACCATAAGCAACATTACCATAAATAGACATCGGAAATGGATTTGGCCTTTGAAATACCATACCAATTCTTTTTCTTAAAAGTATTTCATCATAATCTTTATATATATCTTTATCTTCAAAATACACCTTTCCATATACCTTTACTATTTCTATAAGATCATTCATCCTATTTAAAGTTCTTAAAAAAGTAGATTTTCCACATCCTGAAGGTCCAATTAAAGCTGTAACTTCATTTTTATTAATACTCATATTAATATTTTTTAAAGCTTGATTTTTTCCATAATATAAATTTAAGTCTTTAGTTTTTATAATTTCCATTTACTATTTTCCTCCATATGATTTTAAAATTATATTTCCTATAGCTCTTGCTAATAAGTTAAATAAAAGTACTGAAATCATTAATACTGCTGCTGTTCCATCTGCTATGGCTGATGCATCTACAGCTAATCCTTCAGAATTTAATTTCCATATATGAACTGCTAAAGTTTCTGCAGGTCTAAATAAAGATAAGGATGTTTTTTTCCTGAACTCAATCCTGCAGTGTATAAAAATACTGCTGCCTCTCCAAAAATTCTTCCTGAGGTTAATATAATACCAGTTAAAATTTCACTCATTGCTATTGGTAATGTAAGTTTTGTGATTGTCTGCCAATTAGTAGCTCCCAGTCCTAAAGAGGATTCCTTTACTTGCTTCGTGGCTATCTTAATTGCATTTTCTGATATTCTTGTTATTGAAGGAATATTTAAAATACTTACTGATAGGGCACCTGCTATTAAGGAATATCCCCATCCAGTCATATTTACAAATACTAAAAGACCAAACATACCTATAACTATAGATGGAAGAGAAGATAGTGTTTCAAGAGACAATCTTATAAACTTTACTACAGGCCCTTCCTTTGCATATTCAGTTAAATATATTCCTGCTCCAATTCCAATAGGTACTGTTATAATAAGAGATGTTATAAGCATATAAAAGGAGTTAAATAACTGAGGACCAATTCCTCCACCACCACCAATTGTTTTTGGTGCACTAGTCAAAAAGTTTATATTTATCATTTTTGCTCCTTTAGCTAATATATATGCTATGAAACTTCCTAAAATAAATACTACAACAAAGCTAAATATACATATAATTATTGATGCAACCTTATCTGCTTTTTTTGAATTCATTATATTTCTCCTCTCTTTTCAATTTTTCTTATAAGCAATATAAATAAGAAAGAAATAATAAGCAGTACTAATGCTAATGACCATAGTGCATCATTCCAAGGCGAGCCTGCTACTGTATTTGCCATATCCATTGTAATTATGCTTGTCATTGTTGCTGCTGGTGATAAAAAACTATCTACAATTTTTACCGTGTTACCTATTACCATCTGTACTGCTAATGCTTCGCCAAAAGCTCTTGCAATTCCAAGTACAATTCCTGTTAATATTCCGCTTTTTGCACCTGGAACTATTACATTTTTACAAGTCTGCCACCTTGTTGCTCCTAATCCTAAAGATGCTTCAATATGCTCCTTGGGTACACTTTTAATTGCATCAACACAAAGACTTGATATAGTTGGTAAAATCATTAATGCTAACACTAGAATACCTGCCAGTATTGAATATCCCATACCACCTATATAATCTCTTATAAAGGGAACAAGCACCGTAACTCCTACCCATCCATAGACTACTGATGGAATACCCACTAGTATCTCTAAGGCTGGTTTTATTATTTTATTACCTAAAGATTTTGAAATTATATTTACAAATAAACCAAGGGCTATTGCAATAGGTGCACTAAAAACCACTGCACCTATTGCAACAATTGTAGATCCTAATATAAAGGATAACGCTCCAAAGGATGGATTATCAATACTAGGCTCCCAATTATCCGTAAAAATAAAATCAATTACACCTGAATTTCCCTTAACAAATGTCATTACTCCTCTTTTAGCAACAAAGAATATTATTGTTACTGTTGTTATCATTATTAATAAACCACAAAGAGTTACTAAAAACTTGCCCATATATTCATTTATCAGCTTCTCTTTAAAGCTTCTTTTTTCCATCAATAATCAGTCCTAACTACAAAATTATTTAACTTTCATATCAGTACTTGATATAAAACCTAATTCTTCAACTGTTTTTCTATTATCTTCACTTTGAATATAATCAATAAAATCTTTTGTCTGTTCATTTGGCTCGCCTTTGGTATACATATGTCCCCATGACCAGAATGGATATTTACCGCTTGTAATATTTTCTTTCTCATAGGAAACCCCATCTATCTTAACGCCTATTAGAGAAGCTTTTGCATCATCACTATTTAAATATGACAGTCCTAAATAACTTGCTGCACCTTTATTCTCTTCCATTGCTTTTTTAACAGCTCCATTAGAATCCTGAGTTGCACCCATAGAATCATTTTCAAGATTTTTATCACCATCTAATATAGTTTTTACAAAGGTAGCTCTAGTACCTGATGAAGATGGTCTATGAATTACAAATATATCTTTATCAATACCTCCAACTTGTTTCCAATTAGTTATTTTCCCTGAAAATATATCTTTAATCTGCTGTTTAGTTAAATTATCAATTCCAAGTTCTTTATTAACCACAACAGCAAAACCTTGGGCTACAACTTCATGATCCTTAAGTTCTGCCACCTTATCTTTACCAAGTTTTTCTTCTGCAAAAATATCTGAATTACCTATATCAACTGTCCCATCTGAAACCTGTGTTAAGCCAGTACCAGATCCTCCTGCCTGTGCATTAATATTTATATTTGAATATTTTTCATTAAAGCCTTCTACAGAACTCTCTACTAAAGGAAGCAATGCTGATGAACCGCTTATTGTCACATCACCAGCAACGGTATTTTCTGAGCCACATGCTGTAATTACTCCTGCTATACATGTAATAAATAATGTACCTACTATTAACTTCAAATTTTTTCTTTTCATTATTTTACCTCCAAAAAACTATTAAATTATTTACAACTCTATAATAACCAATCTTCTTTAATGTAGTATTTAGTTTACGTTAAGTTATATTTAAATGGCGTTAACTAAATTTAACAATCACAAATAAAGTAGTTGATACCTGCCTTTTCAGTACAGGAGGCAACTTTGTTTTGCCATGCAAAAGGTTCTAAAAGAAAAATAATTTCATATTAAAATGCAATTTAATTATTTTGCTTTTCGGTTCTTTCTAAGGCAATATATTTTTGTTTTTAACGCATTGGATAACTTACATACCAAAAAGCTTGTAATAATCAGTGTTCACTGTCAAAGAAATTTTAAACTTTCCTATGGGTTAATCGAGTAGGAGGTAATCAATTATTTTGATTACCGACCTCTCACACCACCGTACGTGCCGTTCGGCATACGGCGGTTCATTAGATTAATTTATTATTTGATAAATATTAGATAGGCTCATTAGACCAATACTCTTGAAGTATCTATTATCTAATGTAGCATTTAGAATTGGACTATTGGATATTCTCCAATAGCCTTTTCTTGTATTGGCATATTCATATGCTTTATACTTTGGAACTCCAAGTTTCATAAGATTTCTAATTCTTGTTTTGACTCTTTTCCATTGTTTCCATATGCATG
>NZ_FPBY01000137.1 GCF_900116755.1 Clostridium sp. DSM 8431 | reverse complement strand
GTTATATTACTCCTGAAGAATGTGAGGTACGAGAAAGAAATAAAATAGCATAGAAAAAATCGAAAAAATGTGTCCACTATATTGACATAGGTCCAGTATATATAATGAATTAAAATAGAATAATCTATTTTTTCAGTTTTTGTATAGATATATCCTAATGTTATTCCCATAGGAAATCTAATTAGTAAGTTATTCAACAGAGGTTCATTATTATGTACTATAAAAGCAAAAATTAATGAACTTAATAATAACATGAGTCTTCTTTCTTTTTTATTACTGCCAGAATTATTAAGCAAGAAATATCTAAAGAGATATTCTTCCGAAAAAGCAATTATACATGTATTTAAAATAATATCCATGCCCACAGATCCATTTCTAAATTTAAATACAGTAACTAAACAAGCAATTAAAAGCAAAATGATAGTTATTGTACTTATATTTATAAAACTAAATTTATTTAGTTTTATACCAACAATCCGTGATATTAAAAGTGGAAAAATTACCATTCCAATAAAAACAGGAAGTGATAGTATTATGAAATTATTAATTTCCTCATTAATATTAAAATCTAAATGTTCTTCAAAATAAATAAAAAATAAAGATATAATTAAAACTATATAAACTGAAAAAATTGAAATGATAAATTTATATTTATTTTTATCTAATAGATGTAGAAAATCATTAATCATAATCTCCCTCTATTTTTTAAGTATATAGATAAAATAAAATTCATACATATAGTAATTGCAATATATATAATTACTAGTAATATATTATTTCTATTGCTCATATAATCTGTAGCCCATTGAGGTAAGTAATATAGAAATTCCTTTACTGCTGCAAATATTATAGAAATAACAACTGTTATTACAGATGTTATTATGGAAATAAATATATTCCCATCTGTTTTTAAATTGATTATTGCTAAAATTATATTATAAATAATAGTTATTAGAAGACTTATCCCTAATCCCCATAATAAAATTCCTAAATCATTTATGTTAAATGTGAGTTTTTTTAAATATAATAATGAATATGCTATATATGATGTAACCGAAGATATAGTTACCATTCCCATGAATACTAACGTTATTGCAGATATCTTATAAAGTATTAATTTTTTTAAGTTTGGAACTGCAGATAAAACAAAATATATATATTTGCTTTCAATTTCCTTGGAGAATGTTGAAGATGATAACATAACTAATACTATATAACAAAAGCCTAGTGAATTTAAAAATCCTATAATTGCATTTGAAAAATCAGCCGCACTACCAAACTCAGCCATAGATATTGAGAAATGTTCGCTTGGAGAAACAATACCCAATACAATAATTATTGGAAATAAAAGGTAGATAATAGAGATTATTTTTGTTGATGTTTGAGAAAATAGTTTCTTTAATTCAAATTTAAATAGTAAATTATATTTTTCATTCATTTTTCACATCTTCCCTTTTTACATATATTTGATTAAATAGTGTAACTAAATCTTCTTTTTGCTGTTTAATATTTCTACTTATTATCCCATTAGATGTAAAGAAAATAACCTCATCAAATATCTTTTCAGATTCGTGCAGTTGATGATTAGATAAGATTATTAAGTATCCATTTTCTTTTAACTTTAATAGCTTATTATTTAAGCATTGAATTCCTATCGGATCTAATCCTAAATAAGGCTCATCAAGAATAATTATCTTTCTTTTATAGTTTATTAAGGAAACTATTAACGTTAGTCGTTGTTGCATTCCTAATGAGTATTTTTTAACTTTTTTATCCTTTGCGTGGAATAAATCAAATTCTTTGAATAATTCTTCAATTCTTTTATTATCTATTCCATATAAATTACCAAATAACTTTGCATTATCAAAACCAGATAAATGAAGTATAACTTGATTTGATAATAAATAAGAGATATTATTTACTACTTCATCTCTACTGGAAATAGTTACATCTTTATCATTAATTTTTATTTGTCCACCATCTAATTCTAGTAATCCAGTAATGCATCTAAATAATGTTGTTTTTCCTATTCCATTTGGCCCAATAATACCATATATTTTTCCACTATTAAAAGTATATGATATATTATCAAATATTACCTGTTTATTAAATGCCTTATATATGTTTTTTAATTCAATTTGCAAAACACCCTCCCCCTTCTCTAATTTGAAATTAATATGACGGATTAATTTAATAATAAATCCGTCATATTAATATTTAACTAAAAACTAAAGATTTGCTTTTCCATAACTTATACATACATAAAATCCACCAGAGATACAACCGCATCCCTTTTTGCCAGTCTTACCAAATGCTTTTAACATATTTAATTACCTCCTTCCTGACAAATATAAAATAAAAAGGAAGTGTTTGTCTTTTATAAAGATACATCAAAAGCTACACAAAATCAACTATTTGGAAAAAAAACAAAATTATGATAAAATTATATTGAATTTAAAAAGGAGCATTTAAAATGATTATTATACAAGAAGTTGTTGAAGCTGTAATTAATATTGTTGTATTTTCAATTATTCCTATAATATGTTGGTTTGTTACTGAAAAAAAAAGAAAATCTTTTTTGTTTTGGATTGGAATCTATAAACCTATTATAAAACATAAAAAAATTTTTATCTTATGCTTTATAAGTTTTTTGATATTTTTTACATTAGGCTCCTTATTTATAGATGATATAATTCCTGATACCGTTCAATTAACTGCTCAAAAATTTAAAGGAAAAGGTATTAATGCATTAATGCCTGCAATTATATTTTCTTTTTTAAAGACAGGACTTCCTGAAGAATTATTTTTCAGAGGATTTTTAGGAAAACGTCTTAGTAAATTGTTTGGATTTGTAATTGCTAATATCATTCAAGCTGCTATATTTGGATACTTACATGGTGCTATGTTACTATCACAATTTGGTTTCATAAAGGCATTTATTGTATTTTTATTTACTTCTTTAATAGGTTGGAGCTGTGGATATATAGATGAAAAATTAGCTAATGGATCTATAATACCTAGTTGGATATTACACGGAATTGCAAATATGTCTTCTTCTTTAATAGATATGTTTTCACTATAAATGTATGTTTATTTAAATTAATTATAATCAATTTAGTATTTTTCATCTATAATTTATTGACTTTTTTATTTTTTTTAATTATATCATTAAGCTTGTCCGTATCTATACACTCATATTTATCTCCGTAAGCTTTGTTCTTAGTTAACCAGACTAATGTTAATTCAGGATAAATATAATCAAACATTTTCTTTCTTAACTTAGAAGCTTCAGTTGCAAAACCTTTTATATCAACATATGCCTCCCTACCATCTGCATACTGGACATAAAAATCAGGTGCATATGTAATAGCTCTTATAGTTCTTCCGTATTTTTTATATGAAGGAATTAATACAAAACTAGGTTGGAGAGTAAAATTAATTACTTCTCCGTTATTTTTCATTTCAATAAGATCCAAGTAATAAGCAGCTTCATTTTGGCTATCAAATTTAATTCCATCAAGTATAACTTTTCTATTTCTGTATTTCAAATTTATTCTCCTTTGTATTTGGATTATATAATTAATTAGAAAGGATCACTTTTGTCTTTATACTTTCTAGCAAAGATATATTCCAATTCTTTTATAATTTCAGGATTAACCTTAGTAATTTCTTCAACTTTAAAAGTAACTGTAGTAAAGTTGTCATTTCTACATTCAATGTTTTCTCCACTAACTCTTTCAACTTCATAAAATTTACTGGTTCTTCTGCTTTGAACTACTTCGCCAACTTCAAAAGTTTCAATCCTTATATCGTAGGACTGACCATATTCTTGACACGTTGGTCTGTTGTTAATTAAAACTCTGCAAGATCCTATGTTGGGATAATCATCATTGTTCATTTTAATTATTCCATTACATTCAGGACATTTTATATATTGAATTTTCTTATACATATTTTTTCTCCTTAGTTTTCATTTTTATTATAGAACTCAATAACTTTTCTTTGCATTCCAAGCATTCTTCTCTATTCTTATATCTTCCTTCTGAACGCATAAGTTTGATTTCACAGTCAACCTTAATAAAAGGACATGTGTATGTAGAAAATTTAGCTCTATATTCAACTACATATGATAATTCATCTAGCCCTTCTTTTGTTATGTTTTTATAATTCTTTCTAGTTTAATCCCTTTCTTTAATTATTCTATATTTATATTATATAATTAATATAGAAACATTACACTTCTAGACTAACTAATTTTAATGTATTTTCTTCTAATGATCTTTGTACATCAATAACTCTTTGATTACTTGAACCCATGTATTTTAACATTAAATCTCTTTTATCTATCTGGAACTTTCCATCTATAAGAACATCAACATATTTTAATATTTCAACTTTATCTGGTTTTTGAATTAGCTCTTCCCATAAGCAGCCACTCCATAACCAAATTGGCTTTTTAGTTTCTTCTTTTAGCCTTTTTACAAGCCTAAGCATGTCTTCACTCTTTTGTTGCATTGGCTCTCCACCTAAAATATTAATTCCAACTATAACATCTTTACTTGAATCTTTTATGAAAATATCTTCTATTTCTTTGGTCCAATACTCTCCATAGCTGAAATTTTGTACTTCTTTATTAAAACAGCCTTCACAATTATGAGTGCAACCACTTACAAATAAAGTGGTTCGTACTCCTGGTCCATTTGCTATATCAAATTTTCTTATTTTAGAATATTTCATAAAACTTCTCCTATTATATATATTTTTTTCTTGAATCTCAACAGTTTGCTCTATTAAACTTAGAACAGTCATAGGACCTACTCCACCTGGTACTGGAGTTATGTTGCAGCTTTTTTCTAATAGTTCATCATAAGAAGTTTTATCTACATCTCCACAAATCTTACCATCTTTAAAGTTTATTGATACATCTATAATAGTAGTTCCAGGAGTGAAATTATCAGCATTAAACATAGCAGCTCTTCCAACTGCAGTTACAACTATATCACTATTCTTAATTTTAGCTTCAAGATCCTTTGTTCTTGAATGTGCTATTGTAACAGTAGCATTTTCTCTTAAAAATAATAGAGCTAGTGGTTTCCCTACAATATTAGATCTATTAATAACTAATACATTTTGACCTTCCATTGGAATATTATAATATTTTAATAAACTTATAATTCCTTTTGGAGTACAAGCAATATTACTATCTAAACCTAATGTTAATCTTCCGATATTGCTGATTGTAAAACCATCAACGTCTTTCTTTTCATCTATCATTTGAGTTAATAAGTCTTCATCAAGATGTGCTGGCAAAGGTAATTGTAAAAGCATACCTGTTACAGTATCATCATTATTTAATTCAATTATTTTTTCTTCAACTTTGGAACTTTCTACATCTTTATCGAAGTGAATTATCTCACTCAACATATTTGTCTCATGGCACTTTTTGATTTTATTATTAACATATTTTTCTGACGCTGGATCGTCTCCAACTCTGATTATAACAAGCTTTGGTTTTACTTCTAGTTTTTCAACTCTTTCTCTTAATTCTATTACTTTTTCATCTACTAAGTTTTTTGCTTTTAATAACATAATATCCTCCTGATACTTATATGATTTTTTATATTTATATGGTATAGCAAGTTAATTACTATACCATATATTTTTATATTTTATAAATGAATTACTCTTTCTTTCATTTCTTGAGTTTTTCCAGAGTTCCAAAACGCTGATCCTAGGTAACCACATGTACGTCTAAGAACTTGCATTTGACCTTTATCTCTATTTCCACAAGAAGGACAATACCATTCTAAATTATCATCTAATTTAATTTCCCCTGTAAATCCACATGAATAGCAAACATCAGGTTTACAGTTGATTTCTGCATATTGAATATTGTGATATATAAAGTTTATAATTTGCTTTACAGCTTCTAAATTCTTACTCATATCTGGAACTTCAATATAAGAAATACATCCGCCGCTTGAGATACTATGGAATTGAGATTCATATTTTAACTTGCTAAATGCATCTATTTCTTCGCATACATGAACATGATATGAATTTGTATAATATAATCTATCAGTTACATTTTTGATTTCCCCAAATTTAGCTTTATCTAACCTGCAGAATCTATAAATTAAACTTTCTGCTGGAGTTCCGTATAAACCAAAAGCAAGACCTGTTTCTTTCTTCCATTCATCACATTTAGATTTCATATAATTCATTACTTCTAATGCAAACTTTTCACCTTCAGGAGTTGTATTGCTTACCCCTAGCATTGAATATGTTAATTCACAAATACCAACATATCCAAGTGAAATTGTTGAATAACCATTACTTAATAAATCATCAATTTTTTCTCCTGGCTGAAGTCTTGCAAGAGCTCCATGCTGCCAATGAATTGGAGAAACGTCTGATGTAGTACCAAGTAATAAATTTCTTCTTATTAATAATGCTTCTTTGCAAAGTTCAAGTCTTTCATCCAGTATATTCCAGAACTTTTTTCATATCTTTATTAGCTATAATGCCTATTTAAGGTAGGTTCAAGCTGCATACACCCATATTAAATCTACCGTACCATTTAAATTCTCCATTTTTATCTCTCCAGTTTGACAAATGCGATCTACAACCCATAGCTGGGAAATTACAGCCTTCATAATTTTGTCTCATTATCTTAGCTGATTGATAATCTGGAACCATTCTTTTAGCATTACATTTAGCAGAAAGTTCAGTAAGATAATCATACTTTCCACCTTCAAGACAATTATTTTCATCTAATAAGTAAATTAATTTTGGGAACGTTTCTCCAATTTCTTGACCTTTGTAGTTTTTCATTCCTTGAAGTCTTTGCTTTATCATTTCTTCACAGATCATAGTCATTTCTTCTTCATATTCATCACCTTCAACAACTTCAAGATATATAGTTGAAAAAGGATTTTGACCATTGGAAGTTTGTAATGTTGAAAGCTGATATCTTATTGTTTGGATTCCATCTTTTAAAGCTTTAGCTCTTCTAGCAGAAGCTTCTTCTTTAGCCATTTCTCTATTGTTGTATTTTTCCACGAAGTATTTAAATTCTTTATCATAAGTAACTCTTAAAAATGGAGCTAAATGTCTTATAGTAATACTTTGGCCGCCATATTGATTTGATGATACTTGAGCTATAATTTGAGTTGTAACAGTACATGCAGTTTCAAAACTCTCAAGTTATGAATAATAAGATAATAGTTTGTAAGCGTAAAGGATTTAATATCTAGATACTAAATCCTTTACGCTTACGAATAAGTTTTTAAAAAATAGCTTATTTGTGCTTTCTAAATAAACTAAAACGATTATTTTTATTGAAAGTTACTATTTAAAACCAAAAATGCCTCTCTACTAACTAATTTAGTAAAGAGGTACTTTTATCTACTTAACATTATTCATTATATTATCTCTTAATTTTCCTAATGTAGATATAAATATTTCATAAGAGTGACTTAAATCTCTTTTTGCAATATTTTCATACATACTTTTTTGTGCGCCCAAAAAGTCTAAATAATCTTTTACTCTACTTCCACTATTAATCTTGTTAGATAATTCTTCTTCAGACTTTGCCTCACTAGCAAATAACATTAATTTTAACTCCATAACTTCTTTTCTTTCAGCAGGAGTTTTACAATTATCTAGGGCCTCTCGCCATCCTCTTCTTATTTGCCAAGGCTCATTAAGTCTTGGAATACAAGCAGAACCATCTTTCTTTTTCCACTCTTCCCATTCTGGGCTTCCAAATTTAATACCCTTATCTTTCAAATTAAAATGATCATAAATAGCCTTGTCTTCTATTAAAGTTTGTTTCTCATCATCTGTCATAGTATTACCTTTGCCATCAGAAGTATATAATGGACTTACTATATTAGAAGAAGTATTTAAATTTATAGTATCTTTCTTCATACTTTTTTCTAATACGTTAGAAAAACTATTTTCAGAGAAGTTTACTTTTTTATTATTGTAGTTAGAACTAAACCCTTGAACTTGTCCAATCTTAATACTCATTTAATTACCTCATTCTATGCTACATTAAATGTAACACTATCTGAAAGTGTTCTGCTTGGGAATGTATTTCTCGAAGAACATTGAACTGTGATAGTATGTCTTCCACTACTTAAATTCCCAATATAATTATTGTCTGTTATATAAACTATATTTCTCCAATCATAAATAACACCTGATCCAACTGCCTTTTTATCAGCATTATAAGAAACATTTACACCATCAATCTTTACATAATCAATACTTCCATACCCATGTTGATAAGTAATAAGCCATAAATCATGTAAATTTTCTCTAGATATAGTTCCAGTATATGAACCATTCCATCCGATACCTGTATCATTAGAATCATATCCATAAGCCTCTATTTCAAAACTACTTATAGATTGTGCTGGACCTGCCGATGCAGTTTGTGAATTAAAACCAACCAATGCTATTGTTGCTACTACTACTGCTGCCACTACTTTTGTTAAGAATTTTCTTGTCAATGAACTTTTTCTCATATTCATTACCCCATTTCTATTGTTATTTGCATATCAATACAATCATTATTATAACATTTTAGATAATTTATGTAAAATTTTATATTTTTTATATTATATTGTAATATAACAATTAAACAGTTCGATTTATACTAATTCTATTTCTAATTTCTTTAACTCATTTTATTTTTTAATATACTCTCACATTTTGGGGTTTATTTTGAATTATATCGGTTTATTTCAATTTAAATTAGATGAATTGTAATTAGGTGGGATTTACAACGGAATAGAGGAAATTCATAGGTATATATCGCTATTTTATAGTACAAAACCGACAGTACTATTACTATAAGGGCTTCGATTTTTGAATCACTTTTTTGCTTGTGAATCGCTTTTAAAGCATAATCTTTTATTAAAATTAATTATAATAAAAATATTTGAAACTTTTAAATATCTTTTACCATAATGTATCTAACAATATATCTAATAAAATATTTAAATAACTATATGGAAATCTAATAACTGGTGTTAGTATAAAAGAGTGGACATAATAAATGTATTTTATACTTATGATTTGGTTCTTTCCAATGTTAGTTGAAACAGCCTAGATTCTATTATATAAT
>NZ_FPBY01000066.1 GCF_900116755.1 Clostridium sp. DSM 8431 | reverse complement strand
TATAGAATAGCAACAAAAGATATGATTACAAGTTATTCGAAAAAGGCTTATCCATGGGATAATGCCTGCATAGAATCCTTCCATGCTCTTATTAAAAGAGAGTGGATAAATCGTTATAAAATTTTAGATTACAAACATGCATATAAGCTTATTTTTGAGTATATAGAAACTTTTTACAATACAGTAAGAATACATAGTCACTGTGGATATTTATCTCCAAATGAATATGAAGATAAATATTACTCAGAAAATATAAAAAATGCATGTTAACTATGAAAAATGTAATAATATAATTTATCCGAATTTAATTTGTACTTTTTCTTGACATAGTACCATATCCCTCTGTTTTGTGAGTATTTATATAAGCAAGACTTATTACTATCCCAAGAATTATTGACGAAAAAATAACTAATACAGCGTTAATTAAAGTAAATGATTCTCCTGTCGTTGATGATATAATTGTTTCTAACATATTATTTCCCTCTCTTTTATACTTTGCTTTTCTTCATTTTGACTATACATAATAAACTCATTTCCATATTTAGAATAGTGAGTATTATAAATTTTAAGTTTTGAAAATATAGATACTAACCACATAGGGATAGCTCCTAATATTTTAACTTCCATAAGGTATTTATCTTCATCTAAAATATGATATACACATTTTCCATCCTCAAGGCTTAATTTATCTCGTCTTGCAAGAATATTACTATCAAAAGTAATTCTAAAATTTTTATCTTTCTTTCCAAAATAAGCACTTCTTTCATAACTTATATAAACATTAGGCTGCACTTTATTGTTTTTCAAATAATATTCTATTTCATTTAAAACCTGATTGTTTATGTAATCTGAAAGTTCTGGTCTCTTACCATAGTTAAAAAAGTCGTAAAATTGTCCTAAAGTTAAAGATACTCTTCTCTTATTAACTATTCCGTTAATTTTTTTCTTTAACTCTAAAAACACCTTATCATTTAAATCTTTAGGAATACTGTAACTTCTAAGTCTAAGCTTTTCCTTATAATAAGGCTTAGCAATAGAATGCCTTATGACATCATTATTCTCTGTATCATAGTAAATATTAAAAATGCTATACTTTTTGCCATTCTTACAAAACTTATCTTCATTCATATACTTTAAAACTTCAAGCATTAGTTCTTCATACTGCTCTCTTGATAAAATATATTTCTTTTCAAATCTTTTAAAAGATTTTATAGCCATATAGACACATCCTTTCAATAAAAGTTTCACCCTTTAGCTACATAATAAAGCATGAAACTTAATTGAAACTTAGTTAACGCTAAAAAACAAAAAATGCGACTACTATTTTGTAGTCACATAATATCTATAAATCTTTTAAATGTTTATATTTAAATGTTGCTGTAAAAATAATAAAATTAGGCTCCTCATATTTAGCTAATAATTTACCATTATTATTTTCTGTAATAGACTTTGCAATAGAAAGACCTATTCCATATCCTCCTAATTTTTGTGTTCTTGCCTTTTCTGCTCTAAAAAATCTATCAAATAATTTTTCAGCCGGAACCTCTGGAAGCTTCTCACAAGTATTTTTCACTTGTAAACTTACTTTTTTACCAGCCTTTTTCAAGCTAATAATAACTAATCCATTTTCATTTGTATATTTTCTTGTATTATCCATCAATATAGAGATAAGCTGAGAAATCTGTTCTTTATTACCTGAAATAATTATATCTCTCTGAATATCTGTCTTTATAGCTATCTTTTTCAATAAAAATGGTTCTGAATAAGACTGAAGATATTTATTAGTCAAATCACTAAGTGAAAAATTTGAAATAATCTTTTCAGATTTATTTTCATCCATTTTTGCAATTGCAAGCATATTATTCATCAGTCCATTTAACCTTACAATTTGTTTCCTTATATTCTTTCCCCATTATAAAGTTCCATAGCATCCGCATTTGCTTGTATAATTGCAAGCGGAGTCTTTATTTCATGTCCTGCATTTGTAACAAATTGTTTTTGTCTTTCTATATTTTCAGCAATAGGTGAAATAGCCTTACGTGATAAAATTATTACAAGAAAAAGCATTCCACACCAACATATAATATCTATTCCCCCTGAAAGTAAAAGTACCCTAATATAAGACATAATTTCTGATGAAGAATCTAAAAATACTGCTGTTTTTCCCTTAACGTCTTTACTGTCTTCAATGAGAAATCTAAATTTACCAATTTTACCTGTTGTTTTTCCACTTGAATAAACATTTTTAGCAATTTCTTTTGCACTACTATCAGACACTGTAGCAATATGACTAGTATCTGTAAATACAATATTACCAGCATTATCAAAGTGTACTACAAAAAAATTAGATGCTAGCATTTTATCATGATCATCCTTAGGTCTAAAGGTAGACATAGATGGAGGTAAAGCATTGACCTTATCATGAATAATTTTAGGATTAACTGCATTTTCTGTAATTATCTGCAATGTATTATCAATACTATTTCTTATGCTAACAACATTAACCACATTAATTGCTCCAAGCATAAGAACAATTAAAACTGTAACAGCAGTCATAGCAGTAACAACAAATTTTCTTTTTAGAGTTTCAATCATCCAACTACCTCCAAAGTATAGCCAACATTTCTTTTTGCACTTATAGCTACATTTGCTGATAATGATAAGAGACGTTTTCTAAGATATGAGATATACACCCATACTGTTCCTATTTCTGCATTAGTTTCATATCCCAAAACCTTAACAAGTAAATCTTCTGAAGAAATATAAATACCCCTATTTAACATCAATGTTTCCATAACTTGAAACTCTAATTTAGGTATCACAAAAGATTTTCCATTTCCACTTAACTCGTAACTTTTTCTATTTAGAGAAATATTACCAACCTGTAATATATCTGGTGTATAACTTTCTTTTCCTCTAAGCATTGCACGAACACGAGCTAGTAATTCTCCCATGGTAAAAGGTTTTGGTAAATAGTCATCTGCTCCTGAATCTAACCCTTCAATTCTGTCTTCTACTTCCCCCTTTGCCGTCAATAATAAAACTGGAGTCCTATCCCCTCTTTCTCTTAGCTTTTTTAATACTTCTAAGCCACTCATTTTAGGCATCATAATATCAAGAATAATTCCATCATACTCTCCTGTTTCAGCATAACTCAAAGCACCTTCACCATCATATACTACATCAACGTTGTATTTATGAAATTTTAGAATATCTACAACAGCTTCTGACATACTAATTTCATCTTCAGCATAAAGCAACTTCATTAAATCACCACCTCAATAAAATATTTTATATATTAAACCTTAATTTTAACTAAAATACTTCAAATTTTTTCATTACACTATACACTATGATAACACGAAAAAGGGAAGTAATCTGAATGATTTTTAAATAATTCAGATTACTTCCTCTTCTTTATATGTATTCCTTAAAAATTAATTACTAATAGCTCCTGTTGAACTGCTTGTTGTATTATTAGCATTACTTGATGTATTATCATCTACTGCTAAATTAGTGTTATTAGATGTTTTTTCTCCAGACCCTGAAGATGAACTCTTAGCTTCTTGAATACTATTTTGACTTTCACTTGAACTTTTAGAATTATTATTACCATTATTTGATTCAGTTTGTGAACTATCTTTATCATCTACATTAATACTTGTAGATGTTTTTGTATTCTGACTTGAGCTTTCAGATTTCTGGTTATCTTGAGTTTTTGAAGAATTAGAAGACTTATTAATATCTGTATCATTTGAAGAGTTAGAATTTGACTTAGAATTACTTTGTGAAGAATTATTACTATTATCTTCTTCATTAGTGCTATATTCTCCATCTTCCTTTGATACACTAGTATTTACCCTATTTTTATCTTCTTTCAAGCTACTATTTTCTTTAAAATATAAAGATGCAGAAACACCAATAATAGCCAAAATTGCTATAGCTCCTATTGATATAATTGCTTTTTTATTTTTGGATTTACTTCTATTTGAAGTATCAACTTTACTAGTATCCTTAGATTTACTAAAACTATCAATTATACCTTTAGGTATACTTTTTAATGAACTTATAAATCCACTACCTTCACTAGCCTCAATTTTTTTAAATTTTTCAGGTGATCTTAAAGTAACAATAGGCTTATTTTCTTGATTTTCTAAGTCTTCTAAAAATATCTTTAATGACAATTTTTCATTCTTACTTAAGAAAGGAATTTTTATATCATAAGCATTTTTTTCACTTGAAATATCAAATTCTAATCCATTTGTTATCCTATCATCATCATTAATCTTTATTTCAGATGAACCACCTTGAATATTTACACTTAAATTATGTAGTGTATATTTCGAAATGTTTTTAACTTGAAGAACATAAGCCTTAATTTTTTTATTTCCAACATCTACTAATTTGCTTTTTCTTATAGAATAGACTATTCTAGGTGAACTATTCTTATAAAGATCTAAAAGCACCCCCGATATAAATGATATTATTATAGTTACTATTGCAGTTTTAATGGCACTTATCATACTGACTTACTTCCTCTTTATCCAAATTATTTCGACACAATTATAAGCCTTGCTACCTTCAAAGTCAATTCTTTCAAATTTAAAATTAATATAACTTTTCTATGTAAAAAAAGATATAATTCAAAGTTTTAAAAACACTTCAAATTATATCTCCTAAACTCAATTATTAGAAGGTGTTACCCTTTCTTCTTTATTGCTATCTTTACCCGAATCACTATTATCTATTGGCAAATCAGATTTATTATTAACTTTTTCTTTACCAGACTCTGAAGATATCTTTTTACTTTCTTCTCTGGATTTATCTTTTCCTTCTGTAACTTTAGAATTCTCATCTTTTTTATTGTTTTCTTTAGCTTTAGAACTATCTTTATTAGTATTTTCTTCTTTATCTTTAGATGTTTTTGTATTCTCAGCTGAATTATTAGTCTGCTTACTATTTGTTGAACTTGACGATTGCTTTGAATTATCTTTGGAAGTGCTTTCACTCTTATCCTTAGCAATGCTATCTCTATTATTAACTTTATTGACATTAGATTTATCTTCAGCTTCTTTTTCTACATTAGTACTTATTACATCTTTGCTTTCATTTATATTAGAATTTCCTTTATAATATAAAGATGTAAAAATACCAATAGCAGCTAAAATAATTACAATTCCTATTGATATAACTATTTTTTTGTTTATTAAGCTACCCTTTTTGAAAGTATTAATTTTACTAATATTCTTTGGTTTATTAAAACACTCACTTATACCTCTAGATATACTCTTTAATGAATTTAAAAAACCATCATCCTCACTAGAATCAATTCTCTTAAAATTTTCAGGCGATCTTAAGGCTATAAATGGTCTGCTCTTTTTACCTTCTAAATCTTCTAAAAATACCTTTAATGAGAATTTATCATTCTTACTTAAAAAAGGAATAGATACATCATAAATATTTCCTTCCTTTGAAATATCAAATTTTAATCCCTTTGTTATCTTAGCATCATCAACACTTAAGCTAGATAAACCTCCTTGAATATTAAGATTCAAATTATGGATTGTTTGCTTTGAGATATTTGTAACCGTAAGAACATATGCCCTAATTCTCTTATTCCTAATTTTTAATGGTACACCTTTTCCTACAGAGCAGACTATTCTAGGTGCAATATTCTTATAGTGATCTAAAAGTACCCCTGATATAAATGATATTATTATGGTTATAATTGCAGTTTTAATAACACTTAGCATATCCGCACTTACTTCCTCTTTTACACCAATTATTTCCAGATAATTATAGTCCCTATTATTTATAAAGTCAATTAGTAAAATTTTATACCACTTTTTCTTCTAGCTTCTGTTTGTATCTTACTAACCAAAATACTATGTTCATATCTTTTATAACACTGATTATAATCTTTATTTTTAATAATATTACTAAATTCAATAAACTCATTTATTAAACGATTATTATATTTATTTTCATTAATATTAATATTTCTTCCATCATTCATTAATATACTAAATGCTTCGCATGCATTAGCTGGTGTGTCTTGATATATACATCCTTTATCTCCTTGAATATTATATGCTATAGGAGCCTTGCAGTCTTTAGCACCTATACATATACATTTAAACTTCCCATAATCTAAAATTAAAACTCCTGAAGTATCTATTCCTCTTTCTATATTAGGATAATATTCAATATTCTTTGGCTCTCCAAATAAACCTACCGCATAGTGAATATTATATATATTTAAGTCCATAAGAGCTCCCCCAGCACACTTAGGATCAAAAACTGGCTCTATTTCTCCTCTTTTAAATTTATCATATCTACTTGAATACTGAGAAAAATTACATTGAACAATTTTTATATCTCCAATATTCTTAACTTCTTCTTGTATCTTTTTATAGTTTGGTAAATATAGTGTACTTATAGCTTCAAAAATAAATAAATTCTTTTCCTTAGCTAATTTGCCAAGCTCTATAGCTTCCTCATATTCAACTGTAATAGGTTTTTCTATTATTACGTTTTTCCCATTTTCTAATGCTTTTTTAGAAAATTCAAAATGAAGTTTATTTGGCAACGCAATATAAACAGTATCAACTTGGCTCTTTAATAATTCATCATAATTATAAAAGGAATTTTTTATATTATATTTATAAACTAATTCTTCTATCTTATTCTTACTCTTCTCTCTTCCTAATATAGCTGTAAGTTCAATATCCTTTAAATATTTTGTAATTGTAAGAAATTCATTACCTATCATTCCAGATCCTATAATTCCCAATTTCATATCTATCTTCTCCTAAAGTAAAATTATTTATTTTTTATAGAAATAGTATAAATTCTCCATAGCCTTTTTTATTGATTTACATTCTCATTTATAATATTATTTATATATACTTATAATAACATTATAGGAGGATATCTGAATGAATACATATAGTATTTCTTTTTTTGTAAGTGATACAGGAAGTTGCTCTTGTGGGTATGAACATAATCATGAAAGCCATAGCCATATAGATGACATAGCTCTAAAAATAGAAGCAAAAATCAAATCTTTCGGTGCATGGGCTCAAGTTCTACCTGAAACTTTCACTGTAAAAAGTGAATTAACAGCCAAGGAAATGTATGATGAAATAAAAAGCATCTGTAATAATAATGACTTAATTTTCATTAATAAAATAGATTGCAGTGATATAGCATATAATAATCCAGATTTCATCTCTTGGATTGAAAAATAAAATAAAGGAAACTAGAAAGCTAATAAAAGATGATTTCTAAATTGTTTAGGAAACATATTTTATTAGCTTTAATTTGTACTGATTATATACGTCTTCCCTATTTCACAAAAACTTTAGCATCATTATAATTTTTACAGGCAAGTATACTTTAGTTATAAGCTAATTATTCAATTTAAAAATACTGTAATTATTAATATTTATTATCATTTAACTTTCTAAAAAGCTTGCCTATAACTCACTAAAGATATATAATAAAGAATAATTGACAAGCAGTCATTTTTTTTGCACTGTGTTAATTTTAAGGGTATATATAGTAGTAAGAAAATATATTATTAAGTACGGATATTAAAGAGAAAGGATTTTATAATGAGAAAAAATATTTTTACTATATTTAAAAGAGATTTATTAGTTATTTTAAAAAGCCCAATTCCTCTAATTATTACTCTAGGCGTTGCAATACTACCTTCACTTTATGCATGGGTAAATATAGCAGCTTCATGGGATCCTTATTCAAATACTGGAACTATCCCTATTGCTGTTGTAAATAATGATAAAGGTACTGTATTTAGAGACAAGGAATTAAATGTTGGAGATGAAGTTATAGAAAAGTTAAAAGATAATGATTCTATAGGTTGGAAATTTACAAGCAGTCGTGAGGCTGAACTAGGAGTTATCGATAGTACTTATTATGCATCTATTGAAATTCCTGAAGATTTTTCTGAGAAATTAACCTCTTTAGTAGGTGATAATCCAGAAAAACCTACAATCGTATATAAGGTTGATACAAAAGAAAACCCTGTTGCAAATAAAATTACTACAATAGCTCAAGAAACTCTTGTTAAACAAATAAAAAGTAGCTTCTTGACTACTGTTAATGAAACTGTATTTTCATCTATTAATACTATGTCAGAAAATTTAGATATGAATAAAAATGAGATACTTGCTTTTAAAGATTTAATTATTAAATTAAATAAAAATATGGATACAATTTTAAGTTCATTAGACTATGCAGGAACTAATTCACAAAATTTAACTATATATTTAAAAGAGGTCAATAGCACTATTCCTCAGCTTACTCAAAATCTTACTAATATTCAAGCTAACAATACTAGTTCACTAAGTCTTGCTGAAAGTACTAAAAGTACTATAAATAGTGCTCTTGATAACTTTGATACAAATTTAAAGATATTAAGTTCTAATAAAGATAAAATCAATTCATTACTTAAAGATATTGCAAAAGGCAATGATGTATCTACAGCAATATCTGAAACTAAAAATCAAGTTGATGCTACATCAGATGTAGTTAATTCTTTAAATAAGTTTGTTAAATCCGTTAATGATATTAATTCAACACCTAATTCTAGTTTAACTGATTTATCTGATTCTTTAACTAAGTTAGAGTCATTCTTAAAAACTGAAAGTGAAGACTTAAGTGAATTAAATGATGCTTACAAATCATCATCTTATGCAAATGAAGATTTATTAAACTCTATAAATAATGTAAATAATAATATAAATAGTGAAATTAACTCTATTACAAATATTTATAACAATCAAGTTAAAAATATTATATCTAATTTTGCTAAAGCTTATTCAGACCAAGTAAATGAAACTAATAGTGTTATTAATCAGGCAAAAAACACAGGTAATGATTTAAGTTCTATATTAACTTCTATCTCAAATGGTAGTGAACTTGTTACTACTACCTCTCAAGAATTAAGAGATAAGTTAATTTACTTTAAAGATTCTATAGCATTTTTAAGTGAAAACCTAGAAAAGGTTAGTGATGATAACTTAACTCAAATTATATCTATATTACAAAGCGATCCAAATGTAATGGCTAATTATGCTTCTGATCCATTTGACATAATTGATGACTCTATTTATAAAGTAGATAACTATGGTTCAGGAATGGCACCTATTTATTCAGTACTTGCAATGTGGGTTGGTGGTCTAATTCTTGCTTCCATATTCTCTACTGAAGCAAAAGGTGTAGAAGGATTAGAAAACTTCACTACAAAAGAAAAATATTTAGGAAAACTTCTTTTATTTGCATTTTTAGCAACTATTCAAGGATTAATAATTATGCTTGGAGATAAAATTCTTTTAGGTGTTCAAACCTCTAATGTAATTTTATTTGTAATGCTTGGAGCAATTATTTCATGTGTCTTTGGTATAATTATTTATACTAATGTCGCTCTATTTGGTGAGTTTGGTAAGGCTATTAACATAATACTTCTAGTAATGCAGCTTGCTGGTGCTGGTGGTGCTTATCCAATACAAGTAGCTCCAACTATATTTAGAATATTACAGCCATTCTTCCCATTTACTTATGCCTTAAGTGGAGTTAGAGAAGCTATTGCTGGTCCATTAATTTCAACTGTAACTTTAGATATAATACTACTATTTATATTTGGTGCACTATATATATTACTAGGCTTATCTTTCAAGGGTAAAGTTGAAAAATATATTCATAAATTTAATGAAAAATTTGAAGAATCTGAAATAGGCGAATAATTTATGGAGGTAGAAAAATGAAAAATGTATTTAGAATTTTATTTAGAGATTTAAAAAATATTAAAAAAAACCCTGCTGCCATAATAATCGTTGTTGGACTATTTTTTATTCCTTCACTATATGCTTGGGTAAATATAAAAGCTAACTGGAACCCCTACGCTAATACAGAAAATCTTCCTGTTGCTGTTGTTAATAAAGACAATGGTGCATACATAGATAAGGAACTCGTGAATGTTGGGGATGAAGTCATTGAAGCACTTAAAAAGAATGACTCTATAGGATGGGAGTTTGTTGGAGATTGGCAAGGTAATTATGGATTAAATGAGGGTAAATACTATGCTCTAATTGAAATACCTGCTAACTTCTCAGAAAGATTAATTTCACTTACAACAACAATGCCACAAAAACCATCAATTATATATAGAGCTAATGAAAAAGAAAATGCAATTGCTAACAAAATAACTAATGTAGCAAAAGATAAATTAACTGAACAAATAAAAGAAGAAATTATTACTACAATTAATACAGATGTTTTTGATAAATTAAATGTAGTTAGAGATGATATATATACTAGAAAGAGTCAAATACTAGAACTTGTTAACACTATTAATGGTACAGATTCAAAGCTTAAAGATATAAGCTCTCAGTTATTATCAGCAGATAAAGATATTTCTCTATTACAGAATAATATGAATACATCAAAAGAGAATTTAAGCAAAGCTGAAAATACTATAAATTCACTGCAAACCTTAATTCAAAATTCTAATGACTTAACTATGGATACTAAGGTTCAGTTAGCTATATTATCATCTAATTTAAAGCAAAATATGATTACCTTACAGAATCAAGAAAGAATCTATGAGGAGCAAGTAAATTCTTTAAAAGATTCTGCTTCAGCAAAAGTTGATAAAGATAAAATCAATGATTTAGTAAATAGATCTAAAGATTCTATTAATTCAACTAATAATGCTATTGATTCTGAAATTTCTGCCTTAGAACCTATTAATAATTCTAGTGCTGTTTCTCAAGGAATTGATTCATTAAAGTCATTAAAACAATCTAATGAAAATAGAGTTAACGCTTTAAATTCAATAAATGATAAAGTTCAATCAGGCGCTGAGAATACTGATTTACAAAACTCACTTAATGATTTAACAAATATTAACAATTCATTTAATAGTATTTTAAATTCTATTAATGCTAGTTTTTATGATTCTATTATTCCTATGCTTAATGTTGCTTCTGATAATCTTATCAATGTAAACAATAAGGCTAATAGTGTTTTAAATTCTTTAAAAGTTTTAAACCCTCAAATAAGAGCCCTTATGAACTTAGGAATAGCAAATGGTGATGTAGCAAAATCACAACTTAACGATATAAATACTAAATTAGATGAACTTAGAAACAACTTATCATCAATTCAAGAAAAAACTTCTGATATTAATGATGAAACTTTAAATGATGTTATAGACTTATTAGGAAAAAATCCTGATACAATGGCTAATTTCCTTGCTTCTCCTTTAAATGTTGATGAAGTTGAAGTATATGATATAAGTATATTTGGTATAGGTCTTACACCATTTTATACTGTACTTGGAATATGGGTTGGAATTCTTTTAACTCTTGCACTTCTTACTACAGAATGTAAGGATCTAGATATAGATGGTGAGACTACTATAATGCAAAAACACTTTGGTAAAATGCTTTTATTCTTAATTATAAGCTTTGTCCAAACATTTATTGTTACTTTAGGAGACATACTTGTATTAAAAGTTACTCCTGAAAATGTCCCATTATTCTTTGGAGTAGCATTTTTAACATCCTTTGCATTTACAATGATAACTTATACTTTAGTTTCACTATTTGGTAATGTAGGTAAAGCTATTGCAGTAGTTATTATGGTATTCCAAATAGCAGGTTCTGGTGGTATTTATCCAATTCAGACTAACCCTAAAATATTTGGTATGTTACAACCTTTATGGCCATTTACTTATGCTATAGATGCCTTTAGACAGTCTATTGCAGGTCCAACTTGGAGTACTACTTTAAGTGATATTAGAGCGCTCCTATTCTTTGCAGTATTCTTTATAGTACTTGGATCATTAAAGAGATTTGTATATAAGATAACTGAATTCTTTGATGAAAAGTTCAAAGAAGCAGAACTTTAAAATGTAAAAAATAAAAGCAGCTTAAGCCAAGCTGCTTTTATTTTATATTACGTACATTCCATTTAACAAACCCTGTAAGCCCTACATTTACTATTACTATCACAAAAAGAATAATTCCTATAGGTATTCCTATATCGATTATATATCCAAATAGTAATTGCCCTGGTGCTACACTTGCTGTTGCTACTGCTGTAGAAAAAGCAGAAACACTTCCAAGCATCTTTAATGGAATTTCCTTTTGAATAAATGTTAACGTAAGTACATTAGATAATGATAGAGAAAACATTATTGCCATTCCTCCAAGAGCAAAAACTCCTGCTGCTTTATATCCATTTAATGTAGAGAAACCTAAAATAGACATTAATATAACTCCTGCTATCATAGGAAAATATGTATAATGAACTTTCTTTATATTAAAAAGATCAGGCTTTGTACTTATTAAAAATCCTCCACCTATCATTCCTAGCACAAATATACCTTCTACTATTCCATAGGTTTTAGAAGAAAGGCCTAAGAAAACATTTATAAAATATGGTGCTATTATTGATAATATAGGTACTAAGAATATATTACATAAAGCATAGGAAGCTATTATTCCAAGTACTACCCTGCTTTCCTTTCTTAAATAAACAAAAGTATTTTTCATATCTATAAAAGAGCTTTTTATAAAGCCTTTAGATGTTAATTCTTTATTTTTATCTACACCCTCAATATCAGGTATTTCTAAAAATAACTCTAAAATAGCTGAAACTAAAAAACTCACTGCATTTATAAATACTACTACTTTTATTCCTAAAATCCCATAAAGAATTCCTGCTAAAATAGGACCTGTAAAGTTTACTATTGAACCTACTTGATTAATTATTCCATTAGCAGGAGTAAGTTTATCTTCATCTACTATTTGTGGAATAGATGCAGTAACTGCTGGGCCGTATAATGTATAACAAATAGACAGTATAAACATTACTGCTCCAATAATTAGCTGATTATCATGTCCCTTAACCAAAATAATTGAATAGACTCCTAATAAGATTGCACAGAAAAAGTCTAAGGCTACCATTATCTTTTTCCTATTAACCTCATCTGCTAATCTTCCTGCTATAGGTGCAAATAATATATATGGTATGGTTGAAATAGCAAGTATCCTTGAAAACGCAACTGTACTTCCTGTAAAGGCAAGAACATATAGTGACATACTAAATCTTTGAATAGCATTTCCAAAGAGGGAGATGATTTGTCCAATAACTATTATTATAAAATTTTTGTTTCTCATGCATTCTCCCTTAACAAATTATATTCTACACATATTGGATATGTGTCATCCTGACTCTTTACTAAATATGCATCTATACCATATATCTCTTTTAAAGTATCTTTAGTAATTACATCTATTGGTCTTCCTTCGCAAACTAAAGTTCCTTTTTTAAGACCAATAATATTATCTGCAAATCTACATGCATTATTAAGTTCATGAAGAACTATTACTACTGTTATTTTCTTATCTCTATTAAGCTTTTGAAGTATTTCTAACACTTCTAACTGATAAGACATATCTAAGTAAGTTGTTGGCTCATCAAGCATTATTATTTCTGTCTCTTGTGCAAGAGTCATAGCAATCCATGCTCTTTGTCTTTGTCCTCCAGATAAATTTTCAATTTGTCTATCAGCAAATTCGCTAAGACCTGTTTCTTTTATTGCCCATTCAATAACTTCTTTATCATGGTCTGTAAGACCTCCTATCATCTTTTGATGAGGAAATCTTCCAAAAGAAACAAGTTCCTTTACTGTAATTCCAGCAGGTGCTACTGGTCCTTGTGGCAAGAAGGCAACTTCTTTAGCTATATCCTTTTCTTTTTCTCCTTTAATATTTTTATTATTAATAAATATTTCACCGCTTACTGGTTTATTAATTCTCGAGATAGTCTTTAATAAAGTAGACTTACCACATCCATTTCCACCTATGATTATGCTTACTTTTCCCTTTGGAATGCTAAGATTCATATCTGGAATTATTATATTTTTCTCATATCCCACTCTAAGATTTTTTACACTTATAGCTTCCATGGCTAATTCTCCTTCATCATTAAATAAATAAAATATGGTACTCCAAATACTGCTACTGTTATTCCTACTGGAACTTCGATTGGAGAGAATAAATTTCTTGAAACTGAATCTGCAATAAGTACTATTATCACACTTATCATTGCTGATACTATAATAAGTTTCTTATGATATGGACCCACTAACTTTCTTGCTATATGAGGTGATATAAGTCCTAAAAATCCTATATTTCCTGCAAAAGTAGTAGCTGTCCCTGCAAGTATTACAGCTAAACTTATAAATTTCTTTCTTTCTTTTTGTAAATTTAACCCTAATGATAAAGCTGTTTCATCAGAAAGACTTAATACATCTAGTTTTTTATAATTTAACATAGCTAATATAAAAAATATCGCTACTATTGGCATAATTACTTTTGCATAAGCCCAACTTGAACCCCATAAACTTCCTGAAGTCCAAACAAGAATTCTATTGTATTCACCTGCTCCACCTCTAAATGTAAAGAAAGTTATAAAAGCATTAAGGCCAGCATTTAATCCGATTCCAATAAGTAAAAGTCTCTTAGGTTTTATAATTCCTTTTTCAGAGGACATCATATATATTAAGCATGCTGCAATTCCTGCGCCTATTATAGCCATAAAAGGTAATACAAATATTGATGCACTTCCAAGCTGACTATAATATTCTCCTGTTGAGTATGTAATAAATAAAACTGCTGCAACTGCTCCACCTGCATTAATACCTATAATTCCTGTATCAGCAAGATCATTTTTAGTTATTGTTTGCAAAACTGCCCCAGCAGTTGATAGAGCCATGGCAACAAAAGCTCCAACAAAAAGTCTAGGAAGTCTAATACTTAATACCGCTGTATTTTGCAACTTATTTCCTTGTCCAATTAATGTTTTAATAACTCCTAAAGGAGATATTTCATAGCTTCCCCAGCATAATGTAATTCCGCAAGAGATGATTAATAATATAGATAAAATTAATACTGTTAACTTAAATTTATTCTTCTTCATTATCCTCTCTCCTTTCTAGCTGCTGCTATGAAAAATGGTACACCTATAAGTGATGTAAATACTCCTATTGGTATTTCATAAGGACTAAATACCATTCTTGCTGCAATATCCGCAAAAGTTAAGAATACTGCACCAAGTAAAAATGAACATGGAATATTCTTTTTATAGTTTTCACCTAAAATCTTTCTAACTATTTGCGGAATAATAAGCCCTAAAAATGCTATATTCTTTCCTACTGCAACTGCTGCTGCACACATTGGTATAATAAGCATTAAAGTTGTAAATCTTATTCTTTCAGGATTTTGTCCTAGTCCTATTGCCACATCATCACCAAGATTTAATATATTTATCTTTCCGGATAATAAAACACTTAAAATAAATCCAATAGTTCCTACTACTGATATTAAATAAAAATCACTCCAATCAGTATTTCTAAAGCCACCGGATACCCAGAAGCCTATCATTTGTGATTGGCTTGATAACAATCCTATTATAGTAGTTAAAGAAATAAAGAAAGTACTCATTGCTGTACCTGCTAAAAGTATTCTTCCTATTGAATTGTTATTTGCTTTTTTGGATATAAACATTAAAACTATTAATCCTGTTATAAATGCTCCTATTAAAGAAGCTATCATTTCATTTTTTGTATTTATTGAAATTCCTAAGCTGTAAAAGATAGCTATTACTAAAGTAGCTCCTTGGCTAACGCCTAAAATAGATGGTTCTGCTATTGGATTTCTAGTAACACCTTGAATCATTGCTCCTGTCATTCCTAAAATTCCTCCAGTAAATAAAACTGTAAGAACTCTTGGCATACGTACATCTCTTATTAACATAAGCTCTAAAGAATCGTTATAATGAAATATACTATCCCAAATATTAGAAAAAGCAATAGGAACAGTTCCTAAGCGTATAGCTAGAACTATTCCTATTAGTAGAAGTATGATACTACAGCTTACAAATATTGCTGTTTTACTTCTACTTTGTTGCATTTAATTTTTCACCTATTTCACCTAATAATAATTCTCTACCAACTATAGTGTAACACTTACTAAAGTATGGAGTAGCTGGTAATACAACCACATGTCCTTGTTGAACTGCAGGAATACTATTCCATATAGGATTTGATTCAAGTTGCGCTAAATCATCATCTGTTCCCATTACGAAAATATAATCAGCTTTAATTGCTGCAAGTCCTTCATAAGTTACAACTGGAAGACTTATATCGCTTTGTGCTGGCATTCCTTCTGGTTTAGCTAATCCCATATCGTTATATAAGATGCTTCCAAGTCCTGCATTATCATATACATAAATTTGACCACCACTTGCTAATATTGAAAGATAAGTTGTATTTGCACCAAATTCTTCTTTTATCTTGTCACCTTCTGCAGTAGCTTTTTCTTCATAATTAGATAACCACTCCTGAGCTTCTGATTCTTTGTTTAATATCTTACCAAAAGTTAATACATCTTGCTTCCAATCTAATGCATCTAATTGAACCATAACTGTTGGAGCAATTTCGCTTAATGTATCATACATTTTTTCTTGATATGTTGAAATAATAATTAAATCTGGATTTAAGTTCATGATCTTTTCAACATCCATTTCAGCTTGCATACTATATCCTAGAACTTCAGCATCTGATAATTTATCTGCTATAAATGATTGAATTTCGTTATTGTTATAAGCATCAGTATTAGCAGTTCCTACTACATTGCCACCTAATTCTTCTATAAGGTCACTATTTCCGCTTAAATCTACTATTCTTTTTGGATTTGCAGGTATTTCTACCTCTCCCTTAACATCTGTAACTGTTACTGTTTCTGCTGTTTTATCTTCATTTGACTTACTTGATGAGCATCCAGCAAACATTAGTAACGTCACGCATGAAAGAGCAGCTAGTTTTAAAAACTTCTTTTTCATATATTATTCCCTCCGTACTTAATATTTTTAAAATATTATCATTACTGTCTTAAATTTTACTTGATATTGATTATCATTACAATATCTGCACCTAATTTAATTATTTTATCATTTATTAAGATAATTTTTTCTGCTATAATGACTATACTATTATGTTATCCAATAACTATAAAAAAATGTTGTAAAAAAAAACAATAAAATACTTTTTCTATAAAGAAGGCAAGATAAAATATGATTTCAAGAACTCCAGAAGAATTTCAAAACTATGTTTTAAATAAAATGACCTTTGATGCTTATTCAAAGGATAATTATACTATTTTCAAAAATATTCATATGCCTGAATTAGGTAATTTTATTAAATATGAAAGAAAGGGTTTTTATGAATTTACTATAGGAAATTATACTATTGCAAAAGACTTTTCACTTTCTTTTGAACATAAAGATGCATTAATACGCTTTGGTACAGTATACGAAGGTGAGACTAAATTTAAAATTAATAATAATCCACGTTCATCTTTTTCACCATCATCCTTTTTAGTTTTTGAAAAAGATTTAAAAGGAAAGCAATTATGGACTAAAGGAAACCATCATCATGGAGCAGAAATAATTATTTATAAAAAGTTTTATGATGAAGTAATAAAACCTAATTTTCCTAATATTTCAGGTTATAATAATCTTATTACTAACTATACCTATAATTACTTACCTTTAGAAGTTATTTCTATAATTAGAAATATAAAAAGTATGGCTGAGGCTAAAGTTCTTACTCCGTTATACTTAGAAAGTAAAATCCTTGAATGTATTGCAATAATACAGATGAAATTAAGTTCTTCTAAAAAAGATTTATTTAATAATCAGGCTAATCATGGAAGGATTAAAATTGGTAATAACAGATATATTTCTCTAACAGCTTCAGATATTGATTCTATTCATCATGCTCATGATATTCTAACAAAGGAAGCCTGTAATCCTCCTACTATAAAAAGTTTAAGTAAGAGGGTGTTTTTAAATGAACAAAAATTAAAAGCAGGTTTTAAATTCAAATATCATATGTCCATAAGCCAATATACTACATCCTTAAGAATGGCTATGGCTGAAAATCTTTTATCTACTACTGATCTTAGTATTGATGAAATCTCAAAAAATATAGGCTATAATCATAGCGCTAATTTCATAAAAATGTTTAAAAAAGCTTATGGTAAAACACCATTAGCTTTTAGAAAGGGGATGTAAAAAAACTCTCCTAAAAAGAAAATCGCTGTAGGCATTAAACTTACAGCGATTTTTTGGTAAAATTAAATTATGATACCAAATAATTTTACTAATAATAATTTTATAACAAAACAATTAAAATTACCA
>NZ_FPBY01000095.1 GCF_900116755.1 Clostridium sp. DSM 8431 | reverse complement strand
TCCTCATGCATTGAATAAAATACATCTATACAGATATTTGGTACGAGAAAAGAGGTTACAGTGCTCTCGAAGCGATTTTAATTATTATATTTTAAAACATAAAAAATTCGCAGAATATTTTAAACCTAAATCTAAAAAGGATTCTGTAAAATCTGAAACTCCATTTGGAAAACAAGCACAATTTGATTGGAAAGAAAAACTTAACTTTACATTTAAAAATGGTGAAAAGTTTATGTTTAATGTAGGAAGCTTAGTTTTATCTGCTTCCAGATTCAAATATTGGGCAATTTGCCCTTCAACATCACAAGCTTATTTATTTGATTTCTTGCAACTGTTTTTGAAGAATTAGTTGGAGTTCCTAAGGAAATAGTTATAGATAATGCTTCAACAATGATGGATAAAGCTAGAACTGAACATTCTGAAGGAAAGATTAATCCTAAGTTTCAACAGCTAGCTGATGATTTCGGATTTAATATCGCTCCTTGCGTTCGAGCAAGACCGAATACCAAAGCTAAAGTTGAAAATCCAATGAGAATTATAGATGAAATAATGACTTATAATGGACTTTTGAATGATGAGAGTCTTATAACAAATGAGGCTAATTCAAGGATATTTCAAGCCACAGGTGTCCCTCCTATATGTGCATTTAAAAATGATCATCAAATTAGTATTGTAGAAGCTCTATATGAATTGACATCCAAAGAAGTTAAAGTCAAGGATTTCAAAGCAGTGAATCCTATGATTAAAGGAGTTAAAAGATTTTGATTTTGACTTCAGCCTAAAATAAATAGGCAACAATTTCTGGATTTTGAAAGTCTAATATTTTTAGAAAATAACAATAATATTATATTAATCGGAAACAGCGGTGTGGGTAAAACCCACCTTGCGACTTCCATAGGAATTGCTGCTGTTAACAAGAGAGTTGGTGCATATTTTATAAAACGATAATATTTAACAGTTCAGTTGAAAAAGGTCTCTTTAGAAAATAAATTAGAGGCTAGAATAAAGCATTTTAGTAATTATAAACTTCTTATAATTAATGAAATAGTCTATATTTCCATCGGTGAGCAAGAAGCAAAGATGTTCTTTCAACTAATAGATAGGCGCTATGAAAAGAAAAGTAAAATCGTTACTAGTAACATAAACTTATCCAACTGAAATCAAATATTTGTTGATAACTTACTTGCAAGTGCTATTTTAGATAGACTTGTCCATCATTCTACTATTGTAACTTCCTTAGGCAACTCTTATAAAACTGCACCCTCACTTTCTAAAATATCTGATAAAAATAATTGAACAATTATACATAAAAATATTGGCATAATTATTTAAAATAATCTTAACATTAATAAAGACCCACAAAATTCAAACCAACAGCATCAATTGTATACATATCTATAAATTTGTTAATAATATCTAATAAATAACTATAAAAGGGAGATATTCATGAAAAAAGATACGGTCAATTACTCAAAAATAAAATCTATACTTTTAGAAGATGAAAATATTGAACGAGTTATAATAGATGATATACACGAAAAGATTCTTATAACTCCTAGACAAGACTTACACTATGATTGGATTGAAGATCCACTAATTAACTTTAAATATAATGGAAATATAAAAATTCAAAATAAGTCCTTTAAAGTTATAAGTTATCTACAAAACATGAATAAAATTTACGAACTAGTTCTTAAAGAATACTAAGAAAATAATATTCTAAAAAGCTGTTATATTATCAGTTAAATATGATAATATAACAGCTTTTTAATCAAAATTCCTTCTTCTTTTAAAAAAATATATATTTCTTGCATGACATAAGAAAATATTTTTATATAATTATTTGTGTCCCTTTAACTTTGTAATAAGTTCATTTTTAACATCCCATAATTTTTGAGATAAATCTATATAATAAGTGTGTGGATTTTTAAATCTCTTAATTTCATCCCAAAGATTATCAAGCTGTACCTCTGCATAATTTCTTATTTCTTCAAGACTTGGCTTAGTATAAACTAATTCACCATTTCTAAAGATTTCTTCTTGTAATTCTTGTACATAATAATTAGTTAAGGTTTTCTTCTTCCAAGTATAAACTGGATCAAAAATTGTATATGGCTCCTTATCGTTTATTACTTCATCTGCCATAGTAATAACATCACCTAACGCCTTATGTGTATCCTTATCAAAGAATCTATAAACCTTCTTAAAACCTGGGTTTGTTATCTTTTCTGGATTTTCAGAAATCTTAATTCTTGGTATTATTTGTCCCTCTTCATTTTCAACAGCTGCAAGCTTATAAACTCCACCAAATACAGGTTCTGCCTTAGATGTTATTAATCTTTCACCCACACCAAAACTGTCTATTTTAGCTCCTTGTAATAAAAGAGAAGTTATTGTATGTTCATCTAATGAATTTGATGCTACTATTTGGCAGTCTTCAAGTCCTGCTTCATCTAGCATTTTTCTAGCTTCTCTTGTAAGATAAGCCATATCTCCACTATCTAGTCTAATTCCCTTTAATCTCTTACCCATTGGTTCTAATACTTCTTTAGCAACTCTTATTGCATTTGGCACTCCTGATTTTAATACTGAGTAAGTATCTACTAGTAATACTGTACTATCTGGATATAATTCAGCATATTTCTTAAATGCAGTGTATTCATCTTCATAGAATTGGATCCATGAGTGAGCCATTGTTCCTGACACTGGAATACCAAAAGCTTCACCTGCAATTGTTGCTGCAGTAGCTGCAGCTCCTCCAATATAAGAAGCTCTAGCACCGTATATAGCTCCATCTCCTCCTTGAGCTCTTCTAGATCCAAATTCCATAACTGTTCTTCCTTCAGCAGCTCTTACAATTCTGCTTGTTTTTGTAGCAATTAAAGACTGATGATTTATAGTTAATAAAATCATAGTTTCTAAAAGTTGTGCTTCATTAACTGGTGCTTTTATTGTTATTATTGGTTCACCAGGGAATATTAATGTTCCTTCTGGAATTGCATATACAGAACCTGTAAACTTAAAGTTTTCTAAGTAGTTTAAAAATCTTTCATCAAACTTATTTAAACCTCTTAAATATTCAATATCATCCTTATCAAACTTTAATCCTTCTATATATTCAATTACTTGTTCTAGACCTGCCATTACAGCATATCCACCATCTTCTGGTACCTTTCTAAAAAACATATCAAAATATACTATTCTGTCTCCCATGCCATCTAAGAAATAACCATTACTCATAGTTAACTCATAGAAGTCCATCAACATACTCAAATTTCTTCCATTTTTTAAATCTAGCTTTTTCATTATTTTCACCTAAAGTACTTCTCTTATACTTAATTCCTTTCTTTTTAAGTCTTTAACTGACTCATATATAAACTGACTTATTTTTTTATAATCTAATTCAGAGAATTCTTTTTTTATGTATCCTAAATTTGTAACAACTTCTGCCGAATTTTCTTCAATAATATGATTTATTCTAAAACTAAATGTTCTTAAGAAAGAACTTCCTTCAGCCTTTGTTTGAACTACTATTCTTAAAATCTTTAGTTCATATTCTTTTCCATTTTTATAAGTTTTTCGTCTACTTATCAAAAAAGATAAATTAGTATCTATAAATCTAACATCATTCGTAAATCTCTCAATAAATTCTACATAGCTGCTCTCCATAGAATCCTCCTTATAATCATATTGATGATAAGTTTGACCAAAAAATTATCTTATTTCTTTAACTACATCAATACCATTACTTCTTAATTTGAAAAATGTCATTAAATTCATAAGTTCTGCATCATGATTTCCATAATGTCCAGTTTCCACTGTATTCATTGGAACAATTATTCTTTTGTCTTCATTTACTTCATTAAAATATGTTTTTAAAGTCATAACAAATGTTTCTACACAAATATCTGTACATACACCTGTAACTATAAATGTATCAATATTTTGATTTTTTTCAAGCCACTTTTTAAAATCTGGTGCATGAAATCCATTTATACTATTCTTTTTAATAAAAGTTGTATTTTCATCTGGCTTTATTTCTTCCACATATTCTTCTTCTATTGTGCCTTTTAAACAGTGCTCAGGATAACATTTAAATTCTACAGAGTCTTTAGTATGACTATCTACAAAAAATACTTTTTCACATCCATTAAGAGCTTCGTTTAATTTTACTATTGGCTCAATTACTAACCCAGTTCTTTCTGAGGCAAAAACTCCTTCATTATAAAAGCCTCTTACCATATCAACAACTACAAAAGCAGTATTCTTTTTATTTTTTAAAATATCTGAAATATTGATATCCCCTAATAAACCTATTTCCTTTTTAATTTCTTTAATTGTATTTAGCATTTATATGTCCTCCTTAAATGTTATTTATTTCACTTAATATATAACTTTCATTTAATGTATATAAAGATGAAGGTCTGTATGCTCTGTTACATTTAACTTTTCCTGTTTTGCTTACCATAGGGTTTATCCATCTTCTAAAATTCTGTTTTACAAGATTTCTTCCTAAAAGAAGTTCATATACTTGTTGAAGTTCCATAAGTGTAAACTCACTTGGTAATAAACTAAAAGCTATTGTTGTATATTGAACTTTATTTTTCATCCTTTCAAGAGAATAATTTAATATTTTTATATGATCAAAAGCTAATCCCCTATATCCCTCAATAATTTTAATTTTAAAAGTTGAATTTTTATTGTAGCCTTTTATCTCAATATTTTCAATTATCTCATATATTATTTTAATATTTTTTTCTTTATTCTCTAATATTATGTGCGAAATAACCTTAAAATCTTCTTTGCTTATAATTTTTTTCTTTATAGTAAACCAAGCAACATCTGAAGCATCATCTCCGGCTTTTGCATTAATATCATTTTTATTTACTAAGGCCATATATGATGTTGAAATTACTCTCATTCTAGGATCTCTATTTACATCTCCCCATGTATATAGCTGTTCTAAATAAACATTATCAATATTAGTTTCCTCTTTTAATTCCCTATAAACTGCATCTTCAATATCTTCTTTTATATCCACAAATCCTCCCGGAATTGCAAAGCAATTCATAAAAGGATGTTTTTTTCTTTTTATTAGAAGCACCTTTAAGACTTTTTCAGGTACTTTCTTAAGGTCCTTTTCTTCTTCATCATCAAGAGTAAATAGAACCATATCTACTGTTAGTGAAGGCCTTTCATAATCACCAGGTTTATAATTTTTCAAGAACTCTTCCTCTGTAAGTGCATCTTTGTTTAACAAGTTTCACGCCCCCCTTCTTATAATCATTTTGATTATAAGACTATTATATTCTTCTTCATTTAGTTTAGCAATACATTTTTAAAACTTTTTTAACAATATATCTATATTTTTCTAATTTACTCAAATAAAGCAGCGTACTTTTATAAACCTATATTTCAAACTTCTTAATAATCTTTTCTAACTTACGTCATTAATATTTTTCCACTAATCTTAATTTTTCTTTATCTTTCAACCATGTTTTTAATATTACACATAATACTTATTACTTTATATAATTTAACTCTCGCCTAATTTAATGGATATATTTTTATTTTATTCAAAAACATTGTAAAATAAAATTGAATATTTTTTAAGAAGGAAATTTAACAATTAAATTATTTAAAAAACTTTTAATGCTAGTATCTATAGTTTTATTCGGAATTTTATCTTCATCTTTTTCAGTACTAGCATTAGAAGATGAAACATCTGACATAGTTGAAACATAACTTTATTCTGGGCTTACAACAATTGATGAACCTTGGACAGTTGCAACTTCAACTAATACCACTAATTCTAATGGTACATTTGATTCAGAACTAATTACAAAAGGAGGTTATTTTCACGTAGAATACACCGGTGAAGAAGGTAATGTTTCTCTTGCAATCAGTATTTGGACAACTGCTATATGGGCCGGTGTATCTCCAAGTAACTCTGGTGAAACTGAAACAGGCTTTTATTCATACTTTACTTTTGAAGATTGTGCTAAAGCCTATGGTACTGAAGATTTTTCAGACCTAAGTACAATATGTACTCAAACTACTGATACTTCATCACCTATGACTATTACTAAAATAAGCTGGTATAATAGAAGTAACAATTAATTTTGCCACATTAAAATAGCCACATCCTTCAAATAGATGTGGCTATTTTATATAAACCTTTATAAGTTTTCAATTAAAATCCTACGCATTTTCCTGATAATGTAGCACCTGATATATTATTTGTACCATTTTTTGAAGTACAGCTTACTATTTTAGCTTTACCAAATGTTACTTCATATCCTAAAGCTGATGGCTTACCTTTTGCTGGCCAGTTAAAGTTGTTCTTTCCATTTCCATCTGCTGTACAGCTAGTCATAGTTACAACACCCATTTGATTATTTCTATCAAATCCACTTGCTTTATTTCCAGTAGCACTACATCCTGTTAATACATGATTGTTTGGATCTAAGTGAGCTTTAACTCCAGGAGTTTTATTATCTACTCCACCTAATTTAAATCCATTTCCATCTCCTTGTACTCCATAGCAGTTACCATTGTAGTTTGCTTGACAATTTTTAAATGTAATTGCTCCATGAGTTGCATAACAATCATATCCATCATCAGAGTTATTATCTGATACACATCTATCTAGTACAATTCCTTCTCCTGAGTGAAGTTTAATTGCAAATCCATCTGCATTTTCTCCATTTGTTGGTCTATCAACATTGTGATGTGAATGTACTTTTGTTAATGTATCATAAGAAGCTCCATTTGATAATTGAACACCTGCATCTGCATTATCATGTACATTTAAGTTTGTTAAATTACAGTGGCTTCCTTCCATATATATTCCGTTGTCTTTTGCGTTGTATATTTGTAAATCTTGAATTGTTACGTTGTCTGCATTTACTGTAAATCCTCTTTTACCAGATGCTGATGGTGAAAAGTTTACTTTTCCTCCATTTATACCCTTAACTGTTACTCCTTTAGGTACTGATACTTCAACACTCTTAATTGCTCCATCAATTTGAACTGTATCTCCACTCTTTGCTTTTGATAAAGCATTCTTTAAACCACTATTACCTTGGCTGCTATTTACTGTATAAGTAGTTCCTGATGCAGCATGAGCTGTTACTGCTCCTAAACCTGGTGTATACGCTAATCCTAAAACTAAACTAACTCCTAAACAAAGTGCTTTTACTTTTTTCATAATTAATTCCCCCTAATTCTTGGTCAAGAAAACCTTAGATAACGTTTTCTTAAAACCTTTACATTAAATGTTTAACTTGTTTCTATGTGTTAATTATATAAAATACTTGTATACATTTAAAGAGGGTTGGCGCGAAAGTGCATTATTTTGTCGTGAAATTGAGATATTTCGCTGTTTTACGAAAAATCGCACAAAAAATGTATATTTATTTTATATTTTTTAATTATTTCTTTAAATAGATAATGTCTTTTTTACTTTTTATATCTTATTTGGTTGTGTAAATACATGCATTTTTACATAAATAAAGCATTGTAAAGAAAAAATATATTTAATTTTTTTGCAATTTATAAAACTTCCACAAAAATACTTGCGGAAGTTTAACCTTTAATTTTATTCATTTTTAAAATTAGCTCTTCAACAGTTATATTGCCATATTTATTTAAGCCATTTATAACTGAAGCTTCATAAATGATCCCTAAAAACTTCATTTCATCATCAAGTACATAAAAACAATTAAATTTATCTTTATCAATAAGCTTTAAAACCTCTACTAAAGATACTTTATAATATATTGATATGGACTTATTTTCTATATAATTATCTTTAATTATCTTTCTTCTTTTTCTAAATATATTACTAATAGTTATGTACATTCTTGCCCTCTTCTCAGATATTGTTGAATAAATTATAAGTACTGATGCTAATAAAAAACTAATATTAATTTTATGAATATATAAAGACATTAAAAATAAAATTATGCATACTCCTGAAACTATAAAACTTAAGCAAGTTAAAATATCCTTTGTCTTCTTGTATAGCAATTTTTGTGATAAAAGAATTTCATATATATTTACTCCATCTAAAGGATATGCTGGCATCATATTAAATAAAGCAAGAGTTACATTTATACTTAGACAATCCTTTATAGAGGATAAATCAAAAATCTGATATAAGATAATTAATAATAAAGCACTTATAAAATTAAATAATGGACCTGCTAAAAATACCCTTATTCTTTTTTTATAATTTAAATCTTCTAACTCATACCCGTATGTACTAACTCCTGTTACGTTTATTTCAATATCCCCCAATTTAACATCGTAATATCTAGCTATAAATATATGAGCCATTTCATGTAGAATAGCCCATATAAAACTAATCAATAATTTGCTATAAAAACTTCCTATAACTATTAAGATTAAAAACTCTAATAGAAATATTTTAGTTTTCTTTTTCATGAATAAAAACTCCTAAATCCTATTGCTAAACCTCCTCCAACGATGATAAATCCATTACATCACTTGGATTTTTTTCATTTCCTAAATAAATAAATTTAAATATTAAACCTTTTTTATCAGTCATATCTATATTCCCACACTTACCTATAACCTCACCCTTATCTACTATCTGTCCCGCTTCTACATTTATTTCTGATAATGATTCATAATATGTTTCTGTTCCATTTCCATGATTTATAAGAATATATTTATTATCATCATTAGTAACTACCTCTTCAACTACTCCTCCATAAGCTGCATTAACTTCTTCATTGTCATTAGCTGATATAGCAACTCCTTTAGACTCACCATTAATATATTTAATTTTTCCTGAAACAGGCTGAATATAATCTTCTTTTATAAGCTCTTTTAAAGTTCTTTCACCTGAAATCTGCGACTTTACTTCATCTATATAATCTAAAGCCTTTTCTTTATAATTATCATTATCAAGAATGTCTAAGTTCATTACAAAAGAACCAACATCTATATCTTTATCAAGAACTTCTTTTGATAAATCATAAAATTCACTACTAGCACTTTCTACTGCTACATATTTAAGTCCAATAACTATAAGAAGTAATAGAAGTGAACCTGATAGCTGCCATATAAATTTTCTAGTCATCCTCTCTATAATGCTTTCTTTATTTACCTCTGAAGGAAAACTTCCTTCCTTAATAGATGATATTCTTTTATAGGATGCCGCTCCTTGCCTTTTTATATTTCCATAATATCTTTCATACTGTTCTCTATAATTCCCCATCTCTATCCTCCAAAAAGTTTCTTTAATAAATTATATTTTTACTTTTTAAAAATATGAGTCATTCTAGTTAATATAAAAGTATATAAGGTACCATAAGCTTCTTGTTGTTTATTTATAATTGGGATATACTATTTTTTAAATAGTATATATACTAAATATAAAAACAAGGAGAAAAGTATGTTAAAATTAGCAAATATAACAAAAACATATAAAATAGGGAATATTGAAACTCAAGCCCTTAAAGGTGTATCTGTTTCCTTTAGAAAAAATGAGTTTGTTGCAATTTTAGGAACAAGTGGTTCTGGTAAAACAACAACCCTTAATATTATTGGTGGTCTAGATAATTATACTAGTGGCGACCTTATTTTAAATGGAAAATCAACAAAAAACTTTACTGAGAAAGATTGGAATAGCTATAGAAATAATTCTATTGGCTTTATATTTCAAAGTTATAACCTTATAACTCACTTAAGTATTGTTGAAAATGTTGAGCTAGGTATGACTTTAAGTGGAGTATCTTCAAAAGAAAAGCATAAAAAAGCTTTAGAAGCTCTTGAAAAAGTTGGTTTAAAAGATCACTTACATAAGAAACCAAACCAATTATCAGGAGGACAAATGCAAAGAGTTGCTATAGCTCGTGCTCTTGCAAATGACCCTGATATTATTTTAGCAGATGAACCTACTGGTGCATTAGACACTGCTACTTCTGTTGACATAATGAACTTAATTAAGGAAGTAGCAAAGGATAAGCTTGTAATAATGGTTACTCATAACCCTGAACTTGCTCATGAATATGCAGATAGAATAGTTGAATTTAAAGATGGTAATATTATCTCAGATAGCAATCCTTTTGAAGATGATAATGTAGTCTATAATAATTTTTCTTTAAAGAAAACTAGCATGAACTTTTTAACAGCATTAAAATTATCATTTACTAATATAAAAACTAAAAAAGGACGAACAGCTCTTACTGCATTTGCTTCAAGTATAGGAATAATAGGTATTGCAGTTATTATGTCCTTAAGTTCAGGTTTTCAAACTCAAATTACAAAGTTCCAAAGAGATAGTTTCTCTTCTTTCCCTATAACAATTTCTGAAGAATCTTCACAAATTAATATGGACGAACTCGATGATAAGCAAAAAGAAATGCTAGGTATTACTGGTGAAGGAGAAAAATACCCAACTTCAGATGAGGTTTATTCTTATGATTCAGAATCATATAGAGTATCTCATAAAAATAATATTACAAATGACTATATTAAGTATATAGAAAATATTAATCCTGATTATGTTCAAAACATAGGTTATACAAGACTTTTATCATTAAATCTTCTTAAGAAAACAAGTAATGGTATACGTCCTGTTAACACATCAGACTTAAAATTTAGTTATTATCCTGAAACTTTAGGTGGTTCAGATTCAAGTTACTTAGAAACTAACTATGATCTTTTATCTGGTTCTTACCCTGAAAATCCTACTGATGTTGTTTTAGTTGTAGATGATAAAAATAGAGTAAGTAAAAAAGCTTTAGCTACTCTTGGTTTTGAATCAAACGCTGTTAACTTTAAAGATTTAGTGGGATTAGAATTTAAAGAAATTTTAAATAATGATTATTATACTAAGACTAACTTAGGTACATACACTCTTAATACTAACTATGAAGAAATGTATAATTCAAATAATAGTATAACTTTAAAAATTACAGGTATTGTAAGAGGAAAAGAAGATGCAGCTATGGCTACTTTAAATTCTGGAATATCATATTCAGATAAATTAGACCAAATGATAATTGCTAATTCTATTAATTCAGATATTGTAAACTCTCAAAAAGATGTTTCTTATAATATTCTAACTCATGAAGCTATTGATGACGATATAAAATCAAATTTAATAGCTCGCTTAGGTGGTACTTCAGCTCCTTATATGATTAGCATTTATCCAAATAATTTTAATGATAAAGATCAAATAATTAATTACTTAGATGCTTATAATGAAGACAAACCAAAAAATGAACAAGTTATCTACACTGATCTTGCAGATAAAATTATATCTATGACTTCAGGAATAATGACAGGTATAACTGTTGTACTAATAGCTTTTGCTGGTATTTCATTAGTTGTTTCATTAATAATGATTGGAATAATTACTTACACTTCAGTTCTAGAAAGAACTAAAGAAATTGGTATATTAAAGGCCTTAGGTGCAAGTAAAAAAGATATTACAAGAGTTTTTGATGCTGAGACATTTATATTAGGAGGATTCTCTGGAATTCTTGGAATTGTTTTAGCTTATCTATTAACATTCCCTATAAACTCTGTTATATACTCTATGACTGATCTTAAGAATGTTGCAAAACTTCCTGTACCTGCTGCCATAGCTTTAATTATTATAAGTACTGTATTAACAATGCTTGGTGGACATATTCCTGCAAGAATGGCTTCTAAGAAAGATGCTGTTGAAGCTTTAAGAAATGAATAATAACAAAAAGCTACATCATTTAATGATGTAGCTTTTTTATGTACATTATACTATTTAGTTTTAACTCCATTTATTAAAAGCTCTGCGCTTCCTATATTAGTTGCTATTGGAACGCCATGAACATCACATATTCTTATTAATGCTGTAACATCAGGTTCATGTGGTTGAGCTGTAAGAGGATCTCTTAAGAAAATTACTAAATCAACTTTTCCCTCTGCGATTCTTCCACCTATTTCTTGATCTCCTCCATATGGTCCTGAAAGATATCTCTTTACTTCTAAACCTGTTGCTTCATGTATTTTTAATCCTGTAGTTCCTGTTGCAATAAGTTCATGCTCACTTAAAAACTCTTTATGTCTTTTTGCAAATTCTATTATACTGTTCTTCTTTTCATCATGTGCAATTAATGCTATCTTCATGATTATTCCCCCTTAAAAATGTATTTTTCTCTTTCTCATACCTATATTTAATACTAAAGCCACCGCAACTGATGTTGTTAATAAAGAACTTCCTCCATAACTTACTAAAGGAAGTGTTATTCCTGTTATAGGTACAAGCCCTATTGTCATTCCTATATTTTGAGTTATAGCAAATAAGAAATAAGATACCATACCTATACACACCAGAGATCCAAATCTATCTTTTGTTGTCTTAGCTGTGACTACCATTCTCACAATTAATATGCCATACAAGGTAAGTAGGAACATTGCTCCTAAAAGTCCCCATTGTTCTGCTATTGCTGCAAAAATAAAGTCTGTTTGAATTTCTGGAACATGTGTACCTGCATATCCAGGTGATACTGTTGGGTCTAATGTTGGTTTATTTGATCCTGTAAGTCCTCCAGATCCAATTCCAATTAGCGATTGGCTTAACTGATATCCATTACCAGAATCTTCTGTATCAGAACTAACAAAAGTTAAAATTCTAGCCTTTTGGTGAGGAAGTATAAGACCTGAGTTCCAAAGAATTACTACTACTACAAGTAAAGAAACAAAACCCCCATAAATTATTCTCTTATCAAGTCCTGCTATAAAAATCATTCCAAGGGCTATGAAGAAACAAACCATACTCATCCCCATGTCAGGCTGAATTAAAATAAGACCAACTGGAATCATAAAGTATATTCCAATTCTAATTAAATTCTTAATATTATTAACTTCACAATCTATATCATCTAGCTGTTTGGCTAGCATTAGTATTATTCCAAACTTAGCAACTTCTGCTGGTTGCAACTTCATTACTCCAAGATTTATCCATCCTCTAGCTCCATTAACTGTTATACCGATCCCAGGTACCCATACTAAGATAAGCAAAATAACTGAAAACCAATAAAAAACTGGAACATATCTATAAACTACCCTGTAATCTATAGCCAATAAAAAGTAAATAACCACCATAGAAACACAGAACCAAATGAATTGTTTCTTAACAAAGTAATAAGGCGTAGTTGAACCTTTAGTTGCCATATATATATTTAAAATTCCAAATAAAATTATTGAAATCATAGCAAGCAATAAGGCTTTATCTATATCTCTCATTAATCTAAAGTCTAATTTATATTTACTAAAAAAGCTTCTTTTGTTTCCCAAAAATCTACACTGTTGCCAAAACCTTATAAAACTTTATAAAGCATGTTTAATTCCTTATTCAACGTGTCCTATTTTGTCTTGATAGAGTCTAGACTACTTTAGTTTGATGTAACACTCCAAAGGCGTAAATTCGGGTACAACGCACCCTACATATTAGCAATATCTTTTAGGTGATTAAATTGCTAATTTATATCTACTAAGATTAATACTTGCATTATAGTCCCTGTTTATATTTAAACCACATGAACACTTGTATATTCTATAACTAAGTTTTAAATCTTTTTTTAATGCATAGGAAAATATAAATTTTTTTGATGTTAAACACTGATTTTGACTGGCTTTCTCATATGGAAGTTGTCAAATGCATTAAAAAATAATTGTAGGCCGCAAAAGAAAGCTGCCTCCTGCGCTGAAAAGCGTGGCGTCAGCCACTTTGTTCTAGAG
>NZ_FPBY01000134.1 GCF_900116755.1 Clostridium sp. DSM 8431 | reverse complement strand
CTAGTGTGGATGAAACTTCAGATTATTTCAAGTTCTTTTACTCAATGAGAACTGAGTCTGAACGCTATAATTCAAGATTTAAAAATTTAAATCTTGAGACCCCTTCTGTAAGAAACATAAGATCCATCGAAAATCAAAATACCTTGGGTCATATATGTCTCTTAGCTGTTGCACTCGCCGCAATCATTACCAATAAGGGCGATATGCTTCATTCTTTAAGTAATCTTAAACGCGCGATTTAACTCTTTAACAATCTAATTTTTTACATTTACTATCCTCATAGGGATAGTCTGCCCTTTTTTAGGTCATATTATTAGTAGTTATCCTAATTTTACTATTTTTAATTCTCTAATCTATATTCAATTTTTTAAAGATCAATTATGCTCATCTCTATAAATATTAAAATAAAACAATAATCATATTATACACCTATAAATTTTAATAATATAGTAGATAGAATTCTATTTAATAAAAACATAATAATTATTGAAAAATTTTTAAATTTACTCTCCCTAATCAATAATTAATATTATATAATATAAATACTCAAAACAAATTATTTGAATTTAGAGGTGTAAAATGGTGAAAGGTAGAATACATTCAATAGAAACAATGGGACTAGTAGACGGCCCAGGAATAAGGGTTGTAGTTTTTTTTCAAGGCTGTGCATTAAGATGTAAGTTTTGTCATAACCCTGATACATGGTCAATGGATTTAGGTGAAGAATATACTCCAGAGGAGTTAGTAAATAAAATTAAAAGGTTTAAGCCTTATTTTGAAACAAGTAACGGAGGGGTTACTTTTTCAGGAGGAGAGCCTTTAAGACAACCACAGTTTTTACTAGAAGTATTAAAACTTTGCAAAGCTGAAGGCATTCACACATGTATAGATACAGCAGGTGTTGGATTTGGAGATTATGATGAAATATTAAAATATACTGATTTAGTTCTTTATGATGTAAAGCACTTTACAAAAGAGGGATATGAAAATGTTACTCAGGTAAAAATGGGAGAAACATTAAATTTTCTTGAAGCTATGAAAAGAAATAATACAAAGTTATGGATAAGACACGTTGTTGTGCCAGGACTTACTGATGGAGTAGAACATATTAAAGCTTTAAATGAATACATAAAAACTATTCCAAATGTACAGAAGGTTGAGCTTCTTCCATATCATGTGCTTGGGGTAAATAAATATGAAACAATGAACATGAGATATCATTTAGAAGGGGTAGAACCTATGGATAAAAAGCTTTGCGAAGAATATAGAAAACTTATAGAGTTTGAAGATAAAGTTTAAAAAAGGAGATCTATTTAAATGATTTTATAACATTTAGATAGGTCTCCATTTTACTAATCATTATTAATTGTTTCTGCATTTAACTTTTCTTCATATTTCTTTTTAGAAGTTTCATATCTTTTGGGATCATAACATATACAAATAGATAAGAAAAGTCCTAAAGGAACACCTAAATAATAATTTTTTCCAAAAAGAAAGAAAAAACACATAGATAAGGCAATGCAGCATAATACAAATTTAATAAAGTTTCTTGTTGTAAAAGTCATAAACACACCCCTCTCTTACATTACAATACAATTATACATAATATTTCTGAACAGAACAAATATTGTATGGAAATTTATGTGTATATGATATAATTCCTGTAATGTTAAAATATACTATAACAAAGGAGGAGTTATAATGAAGAAGTTTCTTATAAGAAGTTTTATGGCGTTTTCTGTAATATTTATTATTCTTTTTTCTATTACAATGTTTTTAGAAAATAGAAATAAAGAAGAAATAAATAGTGATGTATCAGTTAAGTATGAAGTTTTGAATGAAGAAATAAGTGTTCCTAAAATGCCTGAAAAAGTAAAAGCTAATTTAACTTTTTCTAAAACATATTTTTATAGTGGTTTAATTATAAGCTTAATATCCCCTGTACTTTTTTATATTTTTGGTGGTGTAGAAATAATTAAAAAGAAATCTTTTAAAAACAAGTTTTTTGAAGGAGTTAGCTTTTGTTTTTTATATGGAGTTTTTACAGAAGTTATGATATTCCCTAAAATATTGTTTTCAAGTTTCTATAGACTTAGGTTAGTTGGCCTTTCAAGTCAGAGTTTTTTAGGTTTTTTCGCAAATTATATGGAAGGTAATCTTGAAAGTATATTATTTGAACTTCCAGTTGCAGCTTTTATTTATATGTTATTTATGAAAAGAAAAGAATGGTATATATGGACTAGTACTATATTAATAGCAGTTGTCTTAATAGATAATTATGTTTATCCATATGTTGATGAGTTTAGAAATGAACTTGTAGATATGGAAGATGGAGAATTAAAAAGCAAACTTTTAAATTTAGCATCAGAATCAGGAATTGAAAACTTAGATATAAAAGTTATACCAAAGGCTTATAAGACAAGCAGTATGAATGCATATATGACAGGAATACATAACAGTAGAAGAATAGTATTTTGGGACACCACTTTAAATCAATTATCTGAAAAGGAAATATTATCAGTAGCAGCACATGAAATGGGACATTATAAATTAAATCATATAAGAAATTCTATGTTACTTGGAATGGCTGGCATCATAATAGGTGTATTAATACTTCAAGGTATTTTAGTTAAAATGAAACATAAAAACTATAAGACAATTGAAAGCGTAGTAGTTATTTTAATTATGTTTAATATAGTAAGTCTTGTATTTACACCAATTGAAACAGCCTATTCTAGAAAAATTGAAACAGAAGCAGATAATTTTGCTATGGAAGTAACTAAAGATCCTATAACTAATGGATTATTAGAGATTAGATTTGTAGAAAGTAATTTAACGCCTGTAGATGTTAATGGTTTTTATAAATATATGTGCTACGACCATCCAACCGTTAAGGATAGAATTGAAAATAGTAATGAATTTGCAAAGAAGTTAGCAGAAGAAAATTAAGTTTTTAGTTTTAAATAATAGAGAGTATCTGAATGAAGATTTAGTCATTCAAATACTCTCTTTTTACATTCTTGAACTAAAGTATCCAGCTGGAATATAGCCTTTTTTCATTCCTTCTATTATTAGAAGATATGTTGCAGTTGTATCAAATCTTGCATCATGATAATTTCCACTACCTGCAAATAATTCTTCAGATTTTTTTGCAATTTGTTCTTTTGAGATGTTTAAAAATTTAACTACCTCCTCAAGTTTAGGATTTTTATAATCTCCATTTGGTCTTGGAATCTTACATATATCCTTATAATATTGCATTGTACAGAATGTATGTCTTGGCTCATAATCAATACACATATCTTCGAGTTCGCTTTTTAAGAATTTTATATCGAAGTTAACATTGTGACCTATAACAAAATCTGCTTCTTCAAAATCACTTATAAATTCTTCTAATAAATCTTCAAAATACATTCCATTAGATAATTCATATAACTTCTCTAATGAAAAACCATGTACTGCTTCAGCAGCAGGGTCCATCTCATCAACAGTTATAAAAAAGTTTTTACCAACTGTTTTTTGAGGTTTGCTTGAAGCATCAATTGTAATATAACTTAACTGACAAATATGACCGGGTTTTATGCTTGTGGTTTCTGTATCAAAAATTAATAATTTCATTGTGAAATTCCTCCTAAAAGTGGATTACGGTTAAATATATATGAAATATTATAGTATATTTTGTTTTAATATTGCAAATGACAATGTTATAATGATTATGGTGTGCAAATTTTTTATTTTATAGAAAAGAGGCAAAAGATATGATACAAAAGGATAAACGTAAGGTTTCAATAATTGGAGCAGGATTTGTGGGAGCTACAGCTGCTTACTCATTAATGTTAAGCGGAATTCCAACAGAAATATGTCTATATGACATAAATATGGATAAGGCTCTTGGAGAAGTTATGGACTTAGTTCATGGAACTTCTTTTACAAAACCAATCAATATATATGCAGGAGGCCTTGAAGAAACAAAAGATTCAGACATAGTAGTAATTACAGCAGGAGCAGCACAAAAAGAAGGAGAAACAAGACTTGATCTTATTGATAAAAACTATAAGATATTCCAAGGTTTTATACCTGAAATAGTTAAGTATAGTCCTGATTGCATCTTGCTTGTAGTATCAAACCCAGCTGATATATTAGCACATATTGCTCATAAATTATCAGGATTTCCTAAAGAAAGAGTTATTGGCTCAGGAACAGTTTTGGATACTTCTAGACTTAGATACATATTAGGAAAGTATTTTGAAGTTAATAATAGTAATGTACATAGTTATGTTATTGGAGAACATGGGGATAGTTCTGTGGTTACATGGAGTGGTTCTACAATAGGTGGAGAAAAAATAGATATATTTGCAGAGCAATTAAATCTTGAATGGGATAATGAAATTAAAAAAGTAATTGAAAATGATGTTAAAGATGCCGCTTATGAAATAATTAATAGAAAGAAAGCAACATATTTTGCTATAGGTATTTGTGTAACTAGAATATGTGAAGCTATATTTAGAGATGAAAACAGTATTCTTACTGTATCGAGTCTTTTTGAAGGACAGTATGGCATAGATGGAATGTATCTTGCTATTCCTACTATAGTAAATGCTTCAGGTGCTCAAAGAATTATTGAAATACCTTTAAGCGAAGAAGAGGTTAATAAGCTTAGAAGTTCTGCAAAAACATTAAAAGAGCATTTTGAAAAATGTAATGTTTAAAAGTAAAAATTGTTAATTAATAAAAGAATATTTTGAATAATATAATGTTTTAAAGTGAAAATGTTTAATTTATGCGAATATTTTGATATAATGTATAAATAAATAATAGATATATTGTATAAATTATAATAAATATAAAATAGAGATAAATAATAAGGAGGCTAAATCATGGAATTTGAAGGGCTAATTATTCCTGAAGGATACAAAAGTACAGATACACTAATAGATACTGAGGTGCATATAAAAAATTTAAAGGACTTTTTTGAAAGAGCATTAGCTGAAAAGCTTAATCTTACAAGAGTTTCTGCACCTTTATTTGTAGAAAAAAAGACTGGATTAAATGATAATTTAAATGGGGTAGAAAGACCAGTAGCTTTTGATGTATTAAATGCAGGAAAAGATGTTGAAATTGTACATTCCTTAGCAAAATGGAAGAGAATGAGTTTAAAAAGATATGGATTCTCTGTAGGAGAAGGTCTTTATGCTGATATGAATGCTATAAGAAGAGATGAAGAACTAGATAATCTTCATTCTATATATGTTGATCAGTGGGACTGGGAAAAAATTATTAATAAAGAAGATAGAACTGAAGAAACTTTAAAGGAAACTGTAAATAAAATTTATTCAGTATTTAAAGAAACTGAAAAGTTCGTAACTTCAAAGCTTAAGGACGTAGAACCTATACTTCCTGAAGAAATATTTTTTATAACTACTCAAGAACTTGAAGATATGTATCCAGATTTAACTCCAAAGGAAAGAGAAGATGCTATCTGTAAAGAAAAGAAAGCTGTTTTCATAATGAAAATAGGTGAAGTATTAAATTCTGGAGAAAGACATGATGGAAGAGCTCCAGATTATGATGACTGGCAATTAAATGGTGATATTATATTCTATTATCCAGTATTAGATAGAGCTTTTGAATTATCATCAATGGGTATAAGAGTTGATGAAAAAGCTTTAGAAGAACAATTAAAGAAAGCTGGATGTGAAGATAGAAAAAATCTTGACTTCCATAAACAATTATTAAATGGAGAACTTCCTTACACAATAGGAGGAGGAATTGGACAATCAAGAATATGTATGTATTTCTTAAGAAAGGCACATATAGGAGAAGTTCAAGCATCTGTATGGGATGAAAAAAATATTAAAATGTGTGAAAAATACGGTATAAATCTTTTATAAGAGATAATAGTATTTGTATATGAAAAAAGGTGGCTGATATTTTTATAGTAGCTACCTTTTTTTGTTGATTATTATTTTCCCAAAATGATAAAAATATTTATTGCTTATACTGATTTTATATAATTTATTTTGCAAAAAAAAGACTATATTATAGAAAAATTAATAATAATAAATCTTTTCAATTTAACAAATCATAAAAATAATAAGTGTAAATAAAAAAAGTTATAAAATTTTACAAGAAGCAAAAATACAAGTATAATAGAAAAGTATAAGATTTTTAATGGAAGAATAACATTAGATTTATCAATAAGTAATGAGATGTTTTATATATGGTAAATTAGACAAAATAATCTGTAAAATATCAGATTAGTATGGAGAGGAAAGTAATGAAAAAAAAGAATACAAAGAATATTAAGAAAAAGAAAAAAGTAGTTAAGAAATTTAGCTGGAAATTACTAATTGGCTTTTTAGTATTTGAGCTAGTATTTACTGCAGCTACAGCTCCTTTTGTACTTTTATATGGTCCTTTTGAAAATGCTAAATCTATGTTTGTTGGAACAGCAATGGGGTCTATGAATTATCAATGGCTTGCAACTACATTTTTGTCAGATAAGAAAATTGCAGAAATAACGGGACAGCCTGAAAGTTCAAGTGATATGGGAGAACAGGATGAATCTTTAATACATATTCCCAAAGTTCAAGATAACAGTATAAAGTGTATAACTCTTGATAATAATGATAATTTTCAAGGATATGCTTTAATAATAAGTGATCCTACTAGAATTCATGTGGGATATACATCAAAACTTAATGCACCTAATCCAGAAGGTGAAACTACATCTCAGATAGCAGCAAATAATAATGCTGTTGCAGCTGTTAATGGTGGTGCCTTTACTGATGAAGCTGACAGTGCGCAGTGGTCTGCTAATGGAGGAACTCCATCAGGAGTAATTATTTCAGATGGTAAGGTTATTTATGATGATACAGCAGGAACTGCTAAGGGTACAATAGCTATGACTGGTAGAGGTCAGCTTGTAGTTGGTACGTTTACAACAAAGGAACTATTAAATAAGGGTGTTACAGAAGCAGTTAGTTTTGAAACTAGCATTCTTGTTTATAATGGAAAAGCAACATCAATTAATGGTGATGGAGGAACAGGAAGTTCACCAAGAACACTTATTGGACAAAGAGCTGATGGAAGTATTGTGCTTGTAGTTTTAGATTCTAAAGTTCAAGGAAGTAGAATTGCAGCAACAATTAAAGAAGCTCAAGAAGTTATGTTAAAATTAGATTGTGTCACAGCAGCTACTTTAGATGGAGGTAAGTCTGCTACAATGTATTACAATGATGAAGTAATTAACACCCCTTCTTATGCATATGGTGAAAGATCAATACCAACAGCGATAATAGTAAAATAGGTTAGGAGAGGTGCAGAACATGAAAAAAATGACGAAGATAATAACTTGGGCATTACTCTCAATAATGATGCAGTGTGCAGTACTTTTATTTTTAGATAAAGTTTACTTTAAACATTCTTCTGAATTTGAAATTTCAGAGATAAGTACAGATACAAGTGTTAAAGATGTAAGTATAAATATTCCTTCAGATGCTGAAAAAATTAAGGTGTCTTATGATGGAAAGTATGTATCTTATTTTATAGGTGATAAATTTTATATAAATGACACTAAGAATGATACATCTAAAGAAATAATTACTGATGAAGACAGTAATACAGTAATGTATGCTGAGTGGCTTCCTGATAGAAATAGAGTTACAATAGCAGAAAAAATAAAAAATGATTCAGGTCAAACTGTAGTTAATATTATAAGTTATGATGCAAAAAGTGGATCTAAGTATCAATTAAAAGAATTAAGTAAATATAGTAGTGGAATGAAGGTTGAAGGAATTGCAACAACTACCCTTTCAGGAGTTTCATATGTTGGAATTAATAAAGGTGGTAATAGTTCTAGTATTTATAGAATAGACATTAATGATGATATGAAAAATATTGGAGTTAAGCTAAATGGAATAGCAGCACTTAAAATTTTCCCTCATAAAGATGTGCTTTTATATGAGGATGCAGGAACTAAGAAATTCTATTATTATAAAAATGGAACTTCTAATTTAATTAATACAGGAACTTATTCAAATCTTGAACTTTTAGCTGTAGATAATAAGGATGTAGTATATATGGGGGAAACATCTAATAAGAAAATAACTAAAATTATTTATGGAACCCTAGATACAGATATTTCTACATGGCAAACTTTAAATCTTGAAAAAGCAAAGGAGCCAAATGACATTAATATTGATGAAAATGGAGAGATTCTTATAAATGATAATTTAGAAGGAACTATCACTAATATGTCTACAGGAAGTAAAGTTTCTTATAGTGGTAAATATATTACTGCAAATAGCAAGGTTGTAATGAGTTCTGATAATGACCAAACTTATATTAAGAGTTTATCAGAAACAGAATAGCACTTTATTAAAAACTCCTTATAGAAAAAGTCTATAGGAGTTTTTATATTAATATAAATTATGATATAATATTCTTCATGAATAATTAGGTAAGGAGAGAAATATGAGTGGTGGCATAATATACGAAAAGTTAATACTGATTCCGGCTTTAATATTGGCTTTTACTTTCCATGAATATGCTCATGCAAAAATGGCAGATAAGCTTGGTGACAAGACTCCTAGATTTCAAGGAAGACTTACATTAAATCCAATAAATCATATAGACCCTATTGGTACATTAATGATATTACTATTTGGATTTGGATGGGCAAAACCTGTACAAACTAATCCAAGTGCTTATAAGAATTATTATAAAGATGATTTAAAAGTCAGCCTTTCAGGTCCAGTTGCTAACTTATTACTAGCTATTGTTGGATGTATAGCATGGCTTTTGGCAATAAAGCTTCAATACTCTACAGGATTACATTCTGTAACAGTATTTTCAGTTATTGTGGATATTTTAAGAACTATATTTACTTTAAATGTTAGTCTATTTGTTTTTAATTTAATCCCTATACCAGGCCTTGATGGATTTGCAATATTAAGAGATTTAAAACCGGATTTCTTTTTCAGAATAAGCGAGTCTTTATATAGATATCAATATATAATAATAATTTTATTGATATTTGGAGGAGGAAGATTTATTTCAGTTCCAGTAAACTTTATATGTAGACTTATATTAAAAATAGTTGGAGCAGTAATTGGATTTTAGTTTTTAGGAGGTTAAGTGACAGTTACAAAAATGTTATAAAACCTTAGAAAAGTGTACTAAAAAATAACAAATTTCAGAAATAGAGATTTATAGATTTGTCTAATAACCTTTAGATGTTTATTAATGATATC
>NZ_FPBY01000235.1 GCF_900116755.1 Clostridium sp. DSM 8431 | reverse complement strand
ATAGAAGAAATTTTTGAGTCATTAAAAATAGCTTAGGATTCTGTTTGGTCACTTGACTGTAAAATTTTTCAAGTAAAAATGCACTATCATAGTATTAAATTATTTTTCCCTTTAAAGCAACTTACATCTCCAACATTAACATTACCATTATGATCAGCTCTTCTATACCTTTGAACTGCATCCCAATTTCCAATATCATCCCATCCAATATTACTTGGAATTACATATATATCCTTAGCCTTTTCTAAAACTGAATAATCAATTGAAATAGCTTCAGTCTTATAATAATTTTCATCAACTAACTTTTGAATTGTGTCTATATCACACTCTTCTATTTCCTTTAATGCCTCATATGTCTCTTTAGAATACATTTTTATTTCTTTTAATATTCTATCTGTATTCCACATAAACATTCCTGCATTCCAAAGATATCTTCCATCATTAATATATTTTTCTGCCACGTCTTTATTTGGTTTTTCAACAAAAGAATTTACTTTTAATATATTATATTTTTTCTTTATTTCACTATTTTCTTCATATCTTATATAACCATAATTAGTTTCAGGTCTTATCGGTTTTATCCCTAAAGTTATTAGTGAATCTTTATTATTCTCAAGGAATACATTCCCATATTCTATAGTTTCTCTAAACATATCTTCATTACTTATTAAATGGTCGGAAGGTAATACGAGCATATTTGCAGAACTAAAATATCTTTTTATTACAAGTGCTGATAAACATATACATGGTGCTGTATTCCTAGGTTCTGGCTCAACTATTATATTTCTATCAGGTAAATCTGGTAATTGAGCTTTTACTAAATCTACATACCTACTTCCAGTACAAATAAAAATTCTTTCTAATGGTATTATTGGCTTTATTCTATCTACAGTCATTTGAATCATAGTTTTATTACCAATTAAATTTAAAAACTGCTTTGGCTTTTCTTCTGTAGATAATGGCCAAAACCTAGTTCCTTTTCCTCCTGCCATAATTAAAGCACATAACATTCTCAAAGTTCCCCCTTATCTTGCATGTTCATCTCCAAAAAGTACAAAGATAGTTTTCCATATCAATTTTGCATCAAGTAGTACATTTCTTTCTTTAACATACTTAATATCAAGCTTCATCCAATCTTCAAATTCTATATCATTTCTTCCTGATACCTGCCAGATACATGTTATACCTGGTTTTACATCTAATCGTTGAAGCATCCATTTATCAAATTTCTCTACTTCCTTTGGAAGTGATGGTCTTGGTCCTACAAGACTCATTTCACCCTTTATCACATTTATTATCTGTGGCAATTCATCTATACTTGTTTTTCTTATAAACTTTCCTACCTTAGTTATTCTTGGATCATCCTTCATCTTAAACATAGGTCCATCCATCTCATTTTTATCTAAAAGTTTGCTTTTTAGATCTTCTGCATTTTCACACATGGACCTAAACTTGTACATTTTAAACTTTTTACCCTTATATCCCACTCTATCTTGTACAAATATTATATTTCCCTTGCTTTCAACTCTTATTGCTATAGCTGTTATAATAAATACCGGACTTAGCAATATAAGCACAATTATAGAGAGAAATACATCAAAAAATCTTTTTATGAATAGATAGGAAAAACTCTTTTTAATTTCCTCATATTTTTCCCTCTCACATAAAGCATTAAAATTTTGCATTTCTCATATTCTCCCATTTATCTAAAAAATCTGAACCCTCGTCTAACCTTTATCTTATCGCCTTTAAATCTTACAATCTTATTTTCTAATAACCTCTCTGCACTATCATCAAATAGATTATTATATATTTTGTTTTTTGAAGCTGCTAAAGTGGTTCCTTCTTTTACACCTGTTTTTCTTGATGTATTATTATGTGCATCAGATCCTATAAAGTTATAAATACCATTCTTTGCGAAAATTTCAGCAGTTTTTTTAGCTTCTTTTCCAAAGTCTCCTTTTATACTTCCTGCATTCATCTGAAATAGCACTTCTTCTTCAATAAACTCATTAATAAGTTCTGGTTTTTCTTTTAGAAACTTATATCTTTCAGGATGAGCTAATATAGGTTTAACCCCCATAACTTGTAATTCATAAATTGTATCAAGGATTTCTCTTTCAAAATGTCCTTGCAAAGGCAACTCAAATAATAGGTAATTAGTATTAGTTAATGTACCTACTATATTTTCCTTATAATCCTCAATTAAATGACCTGAATAATAAACTTCCTGTCCATGATGTATCTTTACATTTATACCTTCATCTTCAGCCAACTTATTTATCTTTTTAGTTAGATTTACAATGTCACTATACTCAACTTCTGCATAACCTCTACAGAAATGTGGCGTTGCAATTATCTCATTAGTTCCCTGAAGCTCAGCATTCTTTAGCATTTCTATTGTCATTTTTATATTTTTTGAGCCATCGTCTACTCCTGGAATAATGTGAGAATGAATATCTATCATATTATTTCTGCCTTTCTTCTGATCCATAATAGTAATAGTATTTCTTTCTAATATTCTCTACTCCATTTAGTACAACTCCTAGAATATTAGCATCAACTTTTTTTAATAATTCTTTAGCTTGCCTTACAGAATCTCTCTTAGTTTTTTCAGCTCTAACTACTAAAATAGTTCCATCAGCCTTTGTTGATAATATCTGAGCATCTGTTACTGCTTGAAGGGGTGCACTATCTAAAATAATCATTTCATACTCATTTTTTAAACTCTGTATAAGATGTTCCATTGCCCTTGAACCAAGCATTTCTGATGGATTTGGTGGAATTTTTCCTGATGTCAGTACATCTAAATATTCATTAAAAGCATGCACTGTCTCACCTAGGTTTTCCCTACCTTTTAATAAATCTGAAAGCCCTGTCATATTTGAAATTTTAAATTTCTTATGTAACGAAGGCTTTCTTAAGTCACAATCAATAATAATAGTTTTCTTTTGAGCTTGAGAAAAAGATATTGCTAAATTTCCAGCAGTAGTGGACTTTCCTTCTCCTGCTTCAGAACTTGTTACTACTATGACTCTTATTTCTTTATCAAATGAAGAATACTGTATATTAGTTCTAAGTGTTCTATAGCTTTCAGCTGTTATTGATTTAGGTTTTTTATCAACTATAAACATTTTTATCTCCTTATTTAATTACATCTGTATTAGGAATAGATCCTAGCACTGGTAAATCTAAAATCTTTTCAACCTGATCCTTATCCTTAAATGTATTATCTAAAAATTCCAATATAATAGAAATTCCCGAACCACACATTAATCCTAAAATAAAAGCTATAAGCATATTTAACTTTTTATTTGGACTTACAGGAGCTGCCGGCAATTGAACTTTTTCTATAACTTTTACATTTGAATTTGTTATTAAATCAGCAGATTCTTTTACAAATTCATTTGATACTGCCTCTACTATGTCTTTACATACTTGTTTGTCCCCACCTGTATAACTTATTTCTAATATTTGAGTATCTGTTTTTGGTGTAACTGCAATTCCTCCTAAAGCCTCATCCGGAGTGACATCTAATTCCCCATTATCTACAGCCTTTTCCATTAGGTCTCTAGTTGTTATTATGTCTGAATACGTCTTTAACAACTTTTGATACATTTGAACATCGTTATTACTATATGATGCATCTTTGACATTTTCCGTCTCTTTACCTATAAATAATTTAGTACTAGCCGTATATTTGGGTTTAATTACAAAATAACTTAATACAGCTGCTACAATTGTTGCTACAAGAGTTATGCATACAATAAACTGCCATCTATCCCTTAAGGCATTTACTATGTCCTCCACTTTAAAGTTTTCTTCTTCCAAAAATATACCCTCCTTTGTATTGTTATTTTTATACTTAATAATTTTATTGTAACATTTTTGCATATATTTGTTAATACTATTTTTTACTTTACTAGTACAAAATAACCGTACATGTATTAATCACTTATTTTTTTGTAATATATGTGGATAATTACTATAGAAATTTGCCAAAAATATTTTTATGTACAATCGAGTAGGAGGTAATCAATTATTTTGATTACCGACCTCTCACACCACCGCATGTACAATGTCGTCAACTTAGCAATAAGAGACTTAAAAAAGAAACCTTAGATTAAATTTTTTTCAATAGCTATTTAAAATTTTCTTAAAAAATGGTACA
>NZ_FPBY01000133.1 GCF_900116755.1 Clostridium sp. DSM 8431 | reverse complement strand
AATTCTCTTAAAGAACTTATTCCGTTCTGCATAAATGCGAATAGTATAACTTTAAGTAATTTCTCTGAATCACATCTTGGACGACCTGTTTTGCAGCCTTCCCCTGCAAAATATGATTTTAGGTCAATGTGATCTATTACATCACAGAAAGTATATACCGGATCTGAAATATCAATAATTTTTTCGATTTCCAGTGGTAATTTTAATTGTTTTGTTATAAAATTATTATTAGTAAAATTATTTGGTATCATAATTTAATTTTACCAAAAAATCGCTGTAAGTTTAATGCCTACAGCGATTTTCTTTTTAGGAGAGTTTTTTTACATCCCCTTTTAAAGAATATTTTCAATAGTAGGTTCATGAAGATGTCTTAAATTGGTAGAAAAGGCTCTGAGGGAATTAGTTGCAATCAAACATTCCTCATAATTTTCACATTCAGTATAAATTAATAGTTCAGCAGCTTCATCCATAAGACAGTCTAAATCAGAATGATTTAAGTATATGGATGAGATTACATTGTTATCATTAATTAAATTTATCATATCAGAAGCTACTTTATTAGCAGATTCAAAATCTTTATTTCTAATCATATTTTCAATTTCAATTGTATTATCAGTTATATTATCACATAAATTTAAAAGTGATGAATTTGCAAAGGAGACAAACAGTATAAGACATAAAAACATTGCTGAAGGTACTAATAAGTTTTTCATTTTTTACACTCCTTTTCATAATCATCAAAAAGCTGATATTTAAATTTTCCTTGAGTATCATACATAGCAATAAGTACATCTTCTATTGAATTAATATTATGATTCTTTAGCTCCTTTAGAATCCAGTTTCTATCCTTTCCTATGCTAGTAAGGGAATTAGTATTTACTTTACCATCTGTAATAAGTATTTTTGGCAGATGAGGAGGCTTGTTAGATGAATTTGAATTATCATTATTGGTTTGACTTTTTTTGGTATCACTTTGCCCTAACCTAAATGAATTAGAATCAGCCGGAAGAATAGAAAGCTGTCCGTTGTTCTCTAAAATTGCATACTGAATTTCCTCTAAATCAAAATAGCCTGCAAGACGTATTTCTTCCATTAATTCATCTATATTAATCTGCTGTTTTTTCAGCATATCATAGTTTATTTTACTTTTATAAATTAATATACAGGGTTCCCCATCTATTAATTTCCTAACTAGCTGACTTTTAAGTTCTAGCTGAGATAGTATTGTTTTTAAGAAAAGTAGTGTAATTATTGGAATAACCCCTAAAAGAAGAGGATATCTTGTATCCTGCATAGGAAGTGATGCTAGGTCTGAAATCATTATTGTTATAACAAATTCATAAGGTTGAAGTTCTCCTATTTGGCGTTTTCCCATTATTCTAACTACCACTACAACTAATGTATATAAAATTACTGTTCTGATAAAAACTATAAACATATATAATAATTCCTCCTTGCAGGATATAGTATTTGATATTTTTAAAATCTTTATTCAATTTATAGAAATCTTTGTAAAAGGAACTATCAGGTATATAATGTAATAGAAGTAAAAAAATACATGAGAGGCGGGCCTAAATTATGGAGAAGTTTAAAATTAATTTAGAAAATAATGAAATCTATATAAATGGCGGGACAACCTTTAAATATATTATAGATAAGTATTTAGAAGAAGATAATATAGTATTATGCAGTTTGTCAGGAAAGTTTTATGAATTAGGTGTTGAAATTCCAGCATCAGGAGATTTGAAAATTGTAACAACTGATGTGGAAGAAGGGTGGAAGGTTTATTCAAGAACACTTCAATTTATTTTTATTAAAGCTGCACTAGATTTATTTCCAAATTCGCAAATAACAATTGAACATTCAATATCTAAAGGCATATTTGGTGAAATTTCTAAAGATACTGCTCTTACTGATGAAGAAATAAAGTTAATTAAAAATAGGATGATAGATATCATTAATAGTGATATGAAAATCAATAAGATAGAAGTTGATAAAGAAAAAGCAGTAGAAATATTCAAGGGATACAATATGCAAGATAAGGTTACTCTTTTAAATCAAATGGATTTTGAAAAGGTAAAGCTATATGAACTTGATGGAAGATATGATTACTTTTATGGGCAAATGGCATATTCTACAGGCATAATTAAAGCTTTTGACTTAGTAAGATATGCTCATGGATTTGTTTTAAGAAATCCAAGTATAGATGATATTAAAAGTCTGAAACCTTTTAAGGAACAGAAAAAACTAGCAAGTATATTTTATGAAACTAAACAGTGGCTTAGAATAATGGGAGTAAGTGAAGTTGGAAGTTTAAATGAGAAAGTTTTAAAAGAAACTGAACTTAAAGATTTAATACTTGTATCTGAAGCTCTTCATGAAAAGAAAATAGCTTATATAGCAGATCAAATAGCATCTAAAAAAGATATAAAAGTTGTACTTATAGCAGGTCCATCCTCCTCAGGAAAGACTACATTTTCAAAGAGACTTAGCATTCAACTTAGAGTAAATGGACTGACTCCTGTGCCAATTTCTCTTGATGATTATTTCTTAAATAGAGAAGATAGTCCAAAGGATGAAAATGGTGATTATAATTTTGAAACTATTGATGCCATTGATATTAAATTATTTAATGAAAATTTAAATGAACTTATGAAAGGGAATGAAGTTGAAATTCCAAGTTACAACTTTAAAAAAGGTAAAAGAGAGTGGCTTCATAATAAACTAAAATTACCTGAAAATGGAGTTGTAGTGGTTGAAGGAATACATGGCTTAAACCCAATCTTAACGTCTGAAATTGAGGATAATAATAAATTTAAAATATATATTTCAGCTTTAACTCAATTAAGCTTAGATAATCATAATAGAATTGCAACAACAGATGTAAGAAAAATAAGAAGAATAGTTAGGGATTTTCTATCAAGAGGATATGGTGGAGAAGATACATTAAAAATGTGGCCATCTATAAGAAAGGGAGAAAAGAAGAATATTTTTGTTTATCAAGAAGAGGCTGATGCAATGTTTAATTCAACTTTAGTATATGAATTAAGTGTTCTTAAGGATTATGCCATAAAGGAATTAGACAAAATCAAACCAGAAAGTCCTGTTTATAATGAAGCAGTAAGATTAAAATCCTTTATAAGTTTCTTTAAAACTATTGAATTTAAAGATGTACCGGAGAATTCTATATTAAGAGAATTTATTGGGGGAAGTTGTTTTTATAGATATTAATAATTTTGAAAGCATTACAGATGTATCTCCGTGAACTACTCTCCACTTATAGAAGTGGAGAGTAGTTCACTACAAAGTGATAGTACAAGTGTTGCAAGAGGTTGAATAATATTTACAATAATGCTATTAGGAACAATATCTTTCATATTTATAGGTTGCAATAAAGAAATAAAAGATATAGAAATCATAGGGCTATCTACGGCAATAATATTATGTGCAGTATATTTCCTACCACACATGCATGAAAGATATTCATTTTTAGGAGAAATACTATTAATTTTATATTATGTATTAAAAAGAAAGAAAATATATATTCCATTATTATTAATGATTGGTATAAGTAATTCTTATATAACATTCCTTACAGGGGGAGGTTTTATTGATATAAAGGTATGTTCATTGATTATGCTATTCATAATTGTAGTTTTTTCTGTAAACTTAATTAAGGAATATTTAGATTTGGAAAAAATTATATAAATAAAGAAGATAATAATAAGTATTGTAATAGATACTTATTATTATCTTTTTTTTCGAATAATACATAAGTGGTATTGATTAAGTTTATTGGATTAATTAAACTATATTTAGTAATAGGTTTAACATATGATAAAGGAGATGATTTTATGACTAATCCGGGAGTTTTTGATATATTAGGGCCAATTATGATTGGTCCATCAAGTTCACATACAGCAGGGGCAGCAAGGCTTGGAAAGGTAGCAAGATCTATTGCTCATGGACACATTAAAAAAGTTACTTTTTTACTTCATGGTTCTTTTGGTAAAACATATAAGGGACATGGAACTGATAGAGCTCTTGTAGCTGGTATTTTGGGGATGGAACCAAGTGATATAAGACTTAGAGAATCTTTAGAAATAGCTAAAGAAAAAGGGCTAGATGTTACTTTTAAGGAGTATGATTTAGGAGATGTACATCCTAATACTGTTAAGTTTTTAATAGAGACAGAAGAAGGAACTAAAAGTGAAGTTATGGGGTCCTCTATAGGAGGAGGAAGTATTCTAATTACTGAGGTAAATGGAAATAGTGTTGAATTTACAGGAGATTATCCAACATTAATAATATCTCATATGGATGTGCCAGGAATTGTTTCTAAAGTTACTTCAATTTTATATTATGAAGGTATTAATATTGCTTTTATGAAGGTTTTTAGAAATCAAAAAGGTAAGGAAGCTACGATGGCATTTGAAGTTGATACAAGAATAAGTGATGACATAATTTATGAAATAGAAAGTATAGAGTACATAAGTAAGGTAATTAGTATAAATCCTGTTAAGGAGGATGAATAACATGAAAATAGCAAGAAGTGGTGAAGAACTTTTAAAAATATGTGAAGAAGAAAATATACTTTTAAGTGAATATGCCATAAGATATGAAATGGAAAACAGAGATATATCAAGAGAAGAACTTTTTGAGAAAATGAAAAAGAATTTAAGAGTTATGCAAGATTCTGCTAAAGATGGAATGGATAAAGAAATATATTCTGTTAGTGGTCTTATTGGAGGAGATGCGTACAAGCTTAAAAAGTATTATGAAAAGGGTGAAAGCCTTACTGGAGATACTATGATTTTAGCAATGGCAATGGCTCTTTCTTCATCTGAAGTTAATGCAGCTATGGGAAAGATAGTTGCATGTCCAACAGCAGGTTCATGTGGAATATTACCAGCAGTAATACTTACAGCAGGGAAGAAACTTAATAAAACTGAAGATGAATTAATTAAGGCTTTATTTGCCTCTTCTGCTTTAGGAATAATAATTGGAATGAATGCAACAATGGCTGGAGCTGAAGGAGGATGCCAAGCAGAGTGTGGTTCAGCAGCAGCTATGGGAGCAGCAGCAGTTGTAGAAATGATGGGAGGAACTCCTAAAATGAGTCTTGATGCAGCAGCTATAGTATTTAAAAATGTTTTAGGACTTGTATGTGACCCAGTAGCAGGCCTTGTTGAGATTCCTTGTGCAAAGAGAAATTCTTCAGGAGCAGTAAGTGCTTTATGTACAGCTGATTTAGTTATGGCAGGAGTTGAGTCAAAGATACCTTTTGATGATGCCTTATCAGCTATGTATAAGGTTGGAAAATCATTACCTTCAGAATTAAGAGAAACTGCTTTAGGTGGAGTTGCTATTACTAAAGCTGGTTTAGAACTAAAGAAGAAGGTTTACGGTGAAGAATAGAAGTGATAAAATAGAAATAATTAGTAAAGTTACTAGGAGTGCCAATAATGCTTGGCTGAGATTGAAAAGCTAATTTTCAAAATTCTTAATGACCTGATATGGTTAGTACCATCGTAGGGAAGTAAAATATTTATGTGTATTTAAGCAGCCCTAAAAAGGCTGCTTTTTTTATTATAAAGGAGGTAAATATGGATAAAAATACGTCACGTAATGTTGCTTTAAGTGGAGTGTTTATTGCTATAGCAGTAGTTTTTGGAACCTTTTCTATTCCAGTTATTGGAGCAAAAATGTCACCTGTGCAGCATTTTATTAATATTGTTTCAGCAGTTACTTTGGGGCCAAGCAATGCTGTGCTAAATGCTTTTGTTGCATCATTACTTAGAAATATTTTAGGAACGGGAAGTCTCTTGGCTTTTCCAGGAAGTATGGTTGGAGCTTTAATTTCAGGACTCTTTTTTAAGAAATTTAAAAAGATTATATCAGCATTAATTGGGGAAGTTATTGGGACAGGAATTTTAGGCGCATTATTAGCTTACCCAGTAGCAGTCTTATTAATGGGAAAGGAGAGTGCAATTTTTGTATATATTATTCCATTTTTAATAAGCTGCAGTGGAGGAGCAGTTATGGCTTATATTTTTTTACAAGTTCCTGTAGTTAAGAAAGTTTTAGTTAGGAGGTAAAGATTTAAATGAAGACAGCATTAACTATAGCTGGTTCTGATTCTTGTGGAGGTGCAGGAATTCAGGCAGATATTAAATCAATGAGTGCTAATGGAGTTTATGCCATGAGCGTAATAACAGCAGTAACAGCACAAAATACTCAAGGAGTTTTTGGGGTGCAGGATATATCACCAGAAATGATAGAATCCCAAATTGATGTACTTTTTCAGGATATATTACATATAGATGCTATAAAGATTGGAATGGTATCAAAGGCTCAATCAATAAAAGCTATTGCAAGAGCTTTAAGAAAAGTAGACAAACTTCCACCAATAATATTAGATCCTGTTATGGTTTCAACAAGTGGATCTAATCTTTTATCTGTAGATGCTAAGGAAACTCTTATAAAAGAATTGTTTCCAATGGCAGAGTTAATTACACCTAATTTGCATGAAGCAGAAGCTCTTTTAGGTGAGGATATAAAAAGTGTAGAAGATATGAAAAGGGCTTGTATAAAACTAAAAACTTTAGGTTCAAAATATGTTTTAGTTAAAGGTGGACACCTTGATATGGAAGCAACAGATGTCTTATATGATGGAGAAAAATTTATGCTACTAGGTGGAGAAATAATTAAGACTAAGAATAAACATGGTACAGGCTGTACATTATCTTCAGCAATAGCTGCAAATCGTGCTAAGGGAATGAGTATGGAAGAGGCAGTTAAAGAAGCTAAGAGATATATAACTGTTGCCATTGAACATAATATTGAACTTGGAAAGGGATGTGGTCCTACAAATCATTTTTATGAATTATTTAATAAATAATATTTTTTCTAAAGTTCCAAGTGAATATAAGGAGGTATATTTAAGTTGAATTTCAATTTAGATATGCCTCCTTATTGCTATAAAAGGATGAAGGTATTAAAACTCTTTGATAAAAAGCGTAATTTTCACCACTTTGTTTTATTTGTTGATTAAAATATTGTAAAATAGATAATAGTTATTAGTAAAGGAGGCATTTATATGGATAACAAAGAAAAAGCAAAGTATGCATTAAAGAAATTTTTTGGATATGATAATTTTAGAACAGGACAGCTTAACATAATAATGAATATATTAAATGGACGTGATGTATTTTGCATAATGCCAACTGGTGCAGGAAAATCTATATGCTATCAAATACCTGCAATTATTATGGATGGAGTTACCATAGTAATATCTCCTTTGATATCTCTTATGAAGGATCAAGTTGATTCTCTTCGAGATAATGGAATTAGTGCAGCTTTTATAAATAGCACACAAGATATTAATGAGATTAAGGATATTCTGAAAGATGCTTCCTTAGGATTAATAAAAATTTTATACATAGCACCTGAAAGATTGGAATCAAGAATTTTTATAGATATGGTTAAATCATTAAAAATATCTCAGGTAGCAGTTGATGAAGCACATTGTGTTTCTGAATGGGGACATGATTTTAGAATAAGTTATAGATACATAAAGCCTTTTGTTGAGAGTCTTAGGGTAAGACCAGTTTTATCAGGATTTACAGGAACAGCAACTGATGAAGTTAAGGATGATTCAATTAAACTTTTAGGAATTAATAATCCATATAAGTTTTTTGGTGATATTAATAGAGAAAACTTAGCTATTAATGTTATTAAAGAAGAAGATAAACTTGAAGGAATTAAGGAAATAATACAAAGTCATAGAGATGAGTCTGGAATTATTTATTGTCTTTCAAGAAAAGAAGTAGAAAGTCTTTATTATTATTTGAAGGATATTGGATATAGTGTTGGAATTTATCATGGTGGTCTTAATGATGAAGTGAAAAAACAGAATCAAGAGGATTTTCTTAATGAAAAATTTGATACTATGATTGCAACAAATGCCTTTGGAATGGGAATAGATAAATCTAATATAAGATATATAATTCATTGTACTATGCCTAAAAATCTTGAGTGTTATTATCAGGAGATAGGAAGAGGTGGAAGGGATGGAGCCCCTTGTGACTGTTATCTTTTTTATAATAGAGATGATATTAGAAGAGTTGAATTTATGATTAATAAAAGTAGCAGCATAAAGAGAAGAGAAATTGCACTTAGAAAGTTGCAATCAATGATAGATTTTTGTGAAAAAACGGGATGTTACAGAAATAATATATTAAGATATTTTAATAAGGAATGGCATAGAGATTATTGTGCAAGTTGTAGTAATTGTTTAAAAAATGATGAGCTTAGAGACTTTACAAGAGAAGCTCAGATAATATTATCTACTGTATATAGAACTAGAGAGGCTTATGGAATATCTGTACTTATAGATATTTTAAGAGGAATAAGAGGTCCTAAAATAATTCAAAATAAATTAGATTCCATAACCACATTTGGACTTATGAAGGAGTATAGTAGTTCCTTTATAAGAGGTCTTATTAAAGAAATGTTAAAAGAAAAATTTGTTACATTAAAGGAAGGAACATACTCTATGTTGAAGCTTACTCAAAGCTCTATGGATGTATTGTTAAATGGAAAAAAAGTTATTCTACTAGTTAAGGAAGAAGAAACAGCAGTTAATAAAGAATTATATGAAAGTATAAAAAAATGGAGAAGAGATAGAGCTTATAGAGATGGAATAAGACCATATATAATTTTTTCAGATGCTACTTTAATTGAAATAATAAATAAGATGCCTAAGAGCAAAGAAGAGCTTATGGATATTAGAGGAGTTGGAGAAAAGAAAGTAGAGAGATATGGAGATGAAATTTTAAAGTTAATATCAGTAAGTAATTAAAATATCATTAGGTATATTAACTAAGAATATTTAATTTTTATAAGAGTGAATATTTGAGTAAATGGAAAAACATTAGTTATTTAAACTGGTGTTTTTTCTTTTTGTGCGCCCAGCATGGGCGTGCACTAATCGGTGAAAGTCCGTAACGGGGGCTGATAGTGCCAACCGTATAGCTTAAGACAAGGGTGTCCATTGTGAGGTGGAATCTGAAGGAAGTCGGCAGCAAAACTTTGGTCTGAGGTACACAAATCACATTTGAGGCTTATGTCTATGGGTAAGCTTGCAAAACAAAGTAAAGCCCTATAACTATCCGAAATAGACAGAGTAAATGTGGCAGATA
>NZ_FPBY01000247.1 GCF_900116755.1 Clostridium sp. DSM 8431 | reverse complement strand
GATGAAAAAATATAAGTATATGAAAAAAACAACCATACAAGCTTTTGAGCTAGTATGGTCGTTTGATTTTTAGGACTTTTTTTACAGCCCCTTTTCTTTAGAACAAGTATCTAACAATGCTAACTTAATGACATTGCTGTCTATATAGCGTCCTTTTTGTGTGTTAATTTACATTAATCTAATATTAATTTTCCTGAGTCCATTGTGTATATATGATCGCATAATTCATCAATATCAACTTTATTATGGCTAGATAATAATATTGTTACTCCTTGATTTTTTAAATTTAATAATAGTTTTCTTATTAAGATAACAGACTCTTCATCTAATGCATTCATAGGCTCGTCCAATATTAATAGTTTAGGATTTTCCATTAATGCTTGGGCTATTCCTAGTTTTTGTTTCATACCTAAAGAGTATGTTTTTAAAGTTTTTTTATTTTCTGCATCTAATGTAACAAGGTTAATATATTTTTTTATTGTTTCATCATCAACTTTATTATTAATACTTGCTAATATCTTTAGGTTTTCGAAAGCAGAATATTGAGGAAGGAATCCTGGGTTTTCAATTATTATTCCTGTTTCTTTTGGGAAAGTTCCATTCTTTATTGGTCTATCGAGAACAGTAATTTCTCCACTAGTTGGATTTATTAGTCCGCAAATTGATTTGAATAACATTGTTTTACCTGAACCATTTTTTCCTACAATCCCATAGATAGTTCCTTTTTTAAATTCTACAGAAATATCGTTAAGTATATCTATATTAGAAACTTTTTTGGATAAGTTTTTTATTTTTACAATTACTGTATTGTTCATATTTTCCTCCTAAAGTTTTATGTAAAAATATTATATATTAATCTATAAATTTATAATCACCTCTAGTAGAACTAATTCTTCCAAGTAAATAAGTAGCAGAAATTAATATTCCCCAATATAATACTCTGGATAATATAAATGAATAATTTGAAAAGTCTTCAATAGGTGAAGTAATAAAATATATATTATTAGTAAATGATAGTTTTTCACCTATTATTCCAAATGTATCCATAAATCTGCTAAATGTATTTATAGCAATAACTATAAGAAGTGATAATCCTCTTTTATTAAAAAATGAATCTATCACATAGTATAATATTCCTTCAAAAAAGAAGTATACAATTACAAATAAATTTGTAAGTAATACATATGTAAGTGGGCTCATAATAGTAGTTAATACTTGTACATTATCTAAAGAATAAAATATGTTTAGTACACCATTTGAAATTGAATAAAAGTATTGACTCCATGAATTAGTTATTGGAAGGAATAAAATACCTTCTATAAGTGAAAATGTATTAATTGTTAGAGTATACAATATTGACATAATTAATAATGTAAGAACATTTATGTTATATACTTGGAGCTTACTGTTAAATTTTAAATAATAATACTTATAAAAATTATTTTTTTGATGTACATTATAAATTATTAGCAGGTATCCTAACGAATAAACCATAAATAATGCAAAGTAATCAAACTGAGCCATAAATAAATCAAAAATATTATGTTGTGTAGATCCAAGTAATATATATATAAATAACGAAAAATTATATATAAGCAATGGAGCTAAAATTATCAGTATTTTATATGAAGAAAGTTTTAAAATAAGATAATTATAAATCTTTTTCATTTCTATATTTCACTCCTAAATTAAATAATAATATACTTAAAGCTAATAATATTATTTGATACACTAACAAGTAAAACTCTTGAGCAGTAGCACTAGGAGAAAACAATACACTCATATTATGACTGCCTAAACCAATATAAGGGAGAATTGTCATTGATAGCATATATATTGCAAATGGACATATGAAAGATAAATATTTATTATTAATAAAAGGGGACAAACCTAATCCTAAAGTTGCAAATATAGCGTTAAATAAAAATGATAGTATAAAAATAAAAATAACATATAACCATTTACTTTTTACGTATAAAAACATATAGGTGCCTGCTTTATCAAAGAAACTATTAGGATTAGTGCTGATTCCAAGGAATAAACATATAATAATCAAAATAGTTAATAATGATGATACTATTATTACTCCACTAGCAATTGCATTAACTAATATTCTATTTAAAATATATCTTTTTTTATCCATTCTTATATAGATAAACTTCAAGAATCCAGAATCTTTATCGTGTAAATATGAATTTGAAAATGGTAATACTGCTAATAGTGGAGCAATAACACCAAGAAAACTTTTTGATCCTGAATCTCTAGTAAGTAGAAAAATATCTGCAGAGTCATAGAATTTTTTACACTTATCTAATTCAATACTGAAATCGTAAAATGAAGTTCCATAAAATCCTATTAATAACGTAACTAAAGTTATTAAAAATGCTGCTAGTGATGATTTTGAAAAAATTGCTCGTTTTAATTCGTTTTTGAAATAAAGTGACATTTTAGTAACTCCTTTGTAGTGTTAAAAATTAATACATTAAATTACATTTGATTATCATATATAATTTAATGTATTTTAAATAAATTAGATTTTATTATGAAGTGAATTTACCATTTACATTACATGGATGGTTAGTTTTCCAGTCAGTTTTCATTCTTAATTTTGTAGGATTTCCAACATAGTAAGATGCATTATTACCTTTGTAAGCTTTTTTATATAGCCCTGTAGATGTGAAGCTCACATCCTTAGATATTTGTGAACCATCAGTGTTTATAACCCACGCAACAAATCCGTCATTTTTTTCAACCCAACCAAGTCTACTAACCCTTAGATAAAACTGATCTTCTGTATCAGCTTTGTAAGCAATACGGCTAGTTTCATATCCTGTTGATGGCATTTGAAAACTGTAATCAATAGTTTGAGCTTGAGCTATTACTGATAATGCAGATACTGACATTAAAAGTGAGATTGCTCCAGTTATTATTTTTTTTCTCATATTATTTACTCTTTTTGGAAAATATGTTGTTTTTGATATTTTTTGAAAAATTTTTTACAAAAATATTATATATTGTATGTTTAGACTTGTCAATAAAACGTTAAAAACATTTTTTGTCAATTTTATCTTTAATTTATGCGAGTTAAAGAAGCAAAACTTAATATTATAATAAAAAAATTTTTTATTATAAATAACAAAAATACAAAAAAGGCAAGAGAGGAAAGTAAATTTTTTAGACGTATGTGTAATTGTGAAGATTGGATTTTAAAATTGGTTTAGTTCTGACAAAGTAATTAATTTCAAGTTATATGCAATAATATTCTATGATATTCTTATAATAATTTAAAAATAGGATGCTTGTTCTTATCCCCGGGTAAGATCAATAAGTAAGCACTAAGTCTTATTTCATTAGGGCCTTTTTAAAGGAGGAATGAGATTTAGTGTTTTATTTTTTTATTAAGAAATATATATTTTTGGAGGAT
>NZ_FPBY01000132.1 GCF_900116755.1 Clostridium sp. DSM 8431 | reverse complement strand
CCTTCAAGTAAACTATGTCACTCTTGTGGTTCTATAAAAAAAGATTTAAAACTTAAAGATAGAATTTACAAATGTGAATGTGGATATGTGGCTGATAGAGATTATAACGCAAGTCTTAATTTGAGAGATGCAAAAATCTATAATATAGCATAATTAAAAGCAATTATAGATATGTACCGATGGCTAAGTCGGGAATTTACGCCTTTGGAGTGTTATATCAAACTAAAGTAGTATGTGATTTATTCATTACAAAATAGGACACGATGAATAAGGAAAAATCTCGATATGGGTATAATTGTCCATATTTTGAGTAGCAGCTGGTATTATATTTGGAGCATATAAGCTTACGACCAATATTGCAGGAAATGAATTTGAAATACTCTCAAAAGAAGTAGAAGTTATTAAGGAAAATACTGATAATTATATTTTAGGTGATAAAGAATCTGAGTATAATGATTTAATTGCTCAAAGTGAAGATGCCATAAAAAATAAGAAGAGAAAGATATGTAAGGATTTTATAGATAAAGTAAAAAAATTAGAAGATAAAGTTATAGATGAAAATAAAGAGATGTGTACTTCTGAGTTAGAAGAAATAAAGAAGTTAAACACTGATTCTCTTAATGAAGATAAGAAAAGAGAAATAGAATTTAGTATTAATAATATAGAAGAACTTATAAATGATAATAAATTTAAAGAAGCAAAAGATGACTTAGATAAAATTAAGGAAAGTAATAATTAAAAAGTACTTAACTAGCGATAAAAATACAACTAAAGAAAAATGAATTTAACTAGAATGTGCAAATAACCAATAAAGGAAACAATAAAAATAAAGAACTAATGTAAAAAGAAAAAGAAAATAAAATTAATAACTAAATTATTAAGATATAAGTGAACATTTTTTAATAGGGGTGTTCACTTTTCTGTTTATATAAGGTAAGTTTTCTATATACCCCAAATAGAGAAAGAATAAAAAATAATAAGCTTGGTGAAATTAATGTACAGCCGATATTAAGAGAATAAAAAAAGAAGTATATCTAAGAATTAGGTATACTTCTTAATAATGGTGCCGGTAACCGGAGTCGAACCGGTACGGTATCACTACCGGCGGATTTTGAGTCCGCTACGTCTGCCAATTCCATCATACCGGCATGGAACCAACAAATTAATGTTATCATATTAATTTATATAATGCAAGATAAAAAAATTATAGCAATATAAAAAATTTTTTAAGAATTAGGTTGTTATAAAGGGTTTCATTTGATAAAATAGGTGATAGGATAAAATCATCCCCAGTGGGACGGTTTTTGACCTAGTATTTAATACAGTAGTAAGAAGGCTGTAATAATTAGGGAGGAGCAAGAAATATATGATGTATTCAAAAGAAGTTGAAGAAATGTGTGTAGTTGCTAAAGGTGCTAACCACGGACCAGCACCAATTCCTGAAGAAGGAAAGTGGGTACAATCAAGAGAAATTAAAGATGTATCAGGCTTAACACACGGTATAGGTTGGTGTGCACCACAACAAGGAGCTTGTAAATTAACATTAAACGTTAAGGATGGTATAATCCAAGAAGCATTAGTTGAAACAATAGGATGTTCAGGTATGACTCATTCAGCAGCTATGGCTTCAGAAATATTACCAGGAAAGACTATATTAGAAGCATTAAACACAGATTTAGTTTGTGATGCTATAAATACAGCAATGAGAGAGTTATTCTTACAAATCGTATACGGAAGAACTCAAACTGCTTTCTCTGAAGGTGGACTACCTATCGGAGCTGGTCTAGAAGACTTAGGAAAGGGATTAAGATCTCAAGTTGGTACTATGTACGGAACACTTGCTAAGGGACCAAGATACCTAGAAATGGCTGAAGGATATGTTACTGATGTAGCTTTAGATTCAGATAAAGAAATTATCGGATACAAATTCGTTAACTTAGGAAAGATGATGGAAAACATCGCTAAGGGTATGGACGCTAACGAAGCTTTAGAAGCTGCTAAGGGTCAATACGGTAGAGTTAATGACGCTGCTGAATTAATAAATCCAAGACATAAGTAATTATAGGTAAAGGAGGAAAATGTAATTATGGCATTATTTGAAAGTTATGAAAGAAGAATAGGTCAAATCACTCCTGTATTAGAAAAATACGGAATGAAGACTTTAGAAGATGCAAAGGCAGTATGTGCTGAAAAAGGAGTAGATCCTTATACAATAGCTAAAGAAACTCAACCAATCGCATTCGAAAACGCTGGATGGGCTTACACTTTAGGTGCTGCTATAGCAATAAAGAAAGGTTGCACAAAGGCTGCTGAAGCTGCTGAAGCAATCGGAGAAGGATTACAAGCATTCTGTATCCCTGGATCAGTTGCTGATGATAGAAAAGTTGGTTTAGGACACGGTAACTTAGGAGCTATGCTTTTAAGAGAAGAAACTAAATGTTTCGCATTCTTAGCTGGACACGAATCATTCGCTGCAGCTGAAGGTGCTATTAAAATAGCTGAAAAAGCTAACAGAGTAAGAAAAGAACCTTTAAGAGTAATCCTTAACGGTCTTGGAAAAGATGCTGCTCAAATCATCTCAAGAATCAACGGATTTACTTACGTTCAAACTCAATTCGACTACTTCACAGGTGAAGTTAAAGTAGTTAGAGAAAAAGCATACTCAAACGGAGAAAGAGCTAAAGTAAGATGTTACGGTGCTGACGACGTTAGAGAAGGTGTTGCTATAATGCATATGGAAGGTGTTGACGTATCAATCACTGGTAACTCAACTAACCCAACAAGATTCCAACACCCAGTTGCTGGAACATACAAGAAAGAATGTATCGCAGAAGGTAAGAAATACTTCTCAGTAGCATCAGGTGGTGGTACAGGAAGAACTCTTCACCCAGATAACATGGCAGCAGGTCCAGCTTCTTACGGTATGACAGATACTATGGGAAGAATGCACTCAGATGCACAATTCGCTGGATCATCATCAGTTCCTGCTCACGTTGAAATGATGGGTCTTATCGGAATGGGTAACAACCCAATGGTAGGATGCACAGTTGCAGTTGCAGTTGCTGTTGAAGAAGGTATGAACAAGTAGTCTATTTAAGAGGCTTTAGAGCATTTTAAGAGAATAGAAGTTCTTATATAAGGACAGTTCTCATCATATGAAAATAGAGTAAAATCTATTGATTATGATGGGAGCTGTCTTTTTTTTGTTCCTCAAAGGAGGAACAGTGAAATTCAAAGATAAACTTTGAGTGAAATTATTCCTTTGGAATAGTGAAATTTGCAGGTGACAAGCACTGCAAGTGAAATTAATTCTGCGAATTAGTTGAAGGAAACTGACTTCTGAGTCGTCAGTAAAAATATATATTGCTAGAAATTCTGAAAGAATTTCATCCTTCAACATTACCAAGTAATATTTCACTTATCTTTAGATAAATTTCACTGCCGAAGGCAATTTCACTCGCCTTAGGCGAATTTAACTGTACCAAGTACATAGGTGGTGATAGTATGAAAAGATTAAAAATTAATAGGGATAAAGGAAAAACATTTAAGGAAGGTTTTCAAGATTATTTATTCAATTGCAAGGCAAGAGGGTTAAGGGAAGGAACTATAAGACATTATGAGCAGAGCTACATTCAGTTAATTAAATACATTGATGAAAATATGGAGATTGCTGATATTGATAAGACTGTTTTTGATTCTTTTATTGTTAAGGTGGGAGAAAATAAGGAAATTAGTTCACAGACTTTATTTACATATACAAGGGACTTAAAGACAGTTATTAATTTTTTTATAAAGCAAGAGTATTGTAGATCCTTTGTTATGAAACTTCCTAAAGTAGATAAACAGCCAATAGCAACTTATACAGATGAAGAGTTAGAAAAGCTTTTGAAAAAACCTAATATCAATAAGTGTAGCTTTGTTGAGTATAGGAATTATGTCATGGTGGCAATGTTTTTATCTACTGGAATAAGGCTTAGTAGTTTAATTAATATAAGGGTTAAAGATATTAATTTTGATGATGAAGTAGTTAATATAGTACATACAAAGAATAGGAAGTCATTAATCATTCCTTTGAATAAACAGATATTGAGCATTTTGAAAGAGTATTTAAAGTATCGTCAGTATAGTGATTTAGAAGATAGGCTATTTTGTAATTGTTATGGAAAGCCATTAAATAAGAGCAGTACTATACAGGCTATAGCTAATTACAATCGTAAAAGAGGAGTAGAAACAACTTCTATTCATAAACTTAGACATACTTTTGCTAAGAAGTGGGTTCTAGGTGGGAATAGTGTTGCAGTACTTCAAAAGATACTTGGACACAGTTCATTACAGATAACACAGAACTATCTGAATGTGTTGATATCTGATATTAAGTCAGAAGTAGATAATTATAATATTTTACAAGAGTTTAATAGTAACTTCATTAAGCTTAAATAAAAAAATAGCTACCACGGCAATGGTAACTATTAAAAACTAAATATAGTTTTATAAATCTTTGCAACTCTACAAGAGAGGTACAATAGTTTAGCTACTAAGATTGTAATTCAAAAAAATGGAGAATGCAAGGCTTTATTTCCTATACCCTTTTTTAGGGAAGGTTAGTTGTTATGCACTATGCAACTATAAATAAAATAGTAAGTTAGCTTGGCTGATGCAGAAAACAAGCTATGTATTGATTCACAAGTACTTTCTAATGTTATAACTTGTGTAAGGTAATTAATACATGTAAGGCGAGTGGCAGCCAATAACCTAAAGCAATAGTCATGGAGGTATCTTAGCTAGATAATTCTAGGATAAGTACAAGCAATAGTATACATATTGGATAAGATAGATATGGTAAAGCTTGTAGCGAAAGCATAATAACATTAGTATGATATGAAGATGAGTGCAGTATACAAAGTATGATCATAGTTGTTTTACCTATGTCTACATAATTTTTCTTGTGTAGATGTAGGTAAAATAATTATTCCAATCTGAATCGTAGCAGTGCCAAAGTATAATTCTGTTAGTATTAAAATCAAGTACTTTTTAAATATAAATGTTTTTTGAATATATACAAGTGTGAAGATGTGTTTATTATACAAAAAAGAAATATAAAATTAAAAGTGTAAGGTTGTGGAAATGAAATACGAAAATATAAATGCAATATACTTTGTAAATAAGAAAGGAGGTTATGCGGATATGGAAATAGGTATTGAATCAATAAATAATAATTATAATTCAACAAGCACAAACATGAAAAATGAGGAAAGTGAAAAGAAATTTTCGCTTCTAAATGACCCTGTAGCAGAAGGTATCCGTAAGAATGTAAAAGATCCTATTGATCAAGAAGAAGATTTAATGTTATGGGAAAACTTAAGTAAGAATTTTAAATTAAATAATAATACTTATGAAGAGTTTAAAAAGTTAAAAAATAAAATGATAGGCTTTCCATCACCAAGTGCTCCTGGGCGTGTTCAAAGACAATATAGAGAGTATATGAACAAACTGCCTAAGAACGTAAGGGATAAGGTTCAAGGAATATTAGCTTTTACTTATGCAGAAGCGTTAAGAAATCAAACTATTGATCCTTCGAATTGGAATCAAGTTATGAGCTTGATGAAAGCTAATGTAGGTATAGTAGGGGACTTAAGCATTGATCCCAATATAGTACAAAAATGTGTAGATGATTTTAGTCAGTTTGATAAAGAAACAAAAGAAGATGAAAGCGTAAGGCAAATAATTATCTAATGTTTACAACAAGGTGCATTGAAATTTAGAGATGAGTTTCATGCATCTTATTTTTATGCGAAAACAGAAAGATATTAATTATTGCTTTACGCAGGTTCTAGTGTCTGTTTTATAAATTACTAGGGGTGGAAGTCTGAACACGAGAGTGTCAGGGGCTGCTGTGTTGCTTATGGGCAGATTGTAAGTGTTAAAGCAGTAGTTAGCAAGTCAGAAAGTCAAACAAGAGATACAATAGCGATATACAGAAGATAAAATGCATTACCTTGTAGAAATACAGGGTAAGCTATGTCCATTAGAAACGTGTCCAAGCTCAACCAGAAGATAAATTATAATAAATTTATAGATACAAATGAACTATTATAATGATGAAGATAAATAGATATAATTAGGAATTATATGGTATAATTTCCGTGTGTAGAGGAATTGCTTGTCGTTAGCGTTACGCAACGGTAGTATTTTAATGTTAGGGCTTTGTGTCTTTGCTTACTAGTATATTATGATTATTAAATATACTCACTAGTGCATTATTTATGTAGATTTGCAGTAGGTTGAATTCTCTCTACACTTTTTATTTATGGGGAGGAAATACATGTTTAAAGCATCAGATGATGAATTAATTGAGAAATTTAACAATTTAAAAAATAGAGCAGATGTTGCAGAATTGTTAGAGGTTGATGAAAAAAGTTTGAGGTACATTCTATATGTGAAGCGTCTTGAGAATATGTATAAAAAGTTCAATATTTCAAAGAAAAAAGGTGGGTTTAGAACAATAAATGCGCCGGAAGGATCACTGAAAACTATTCAAAAGAAATTATCATATATATTTTCATTAATATATAATAAAAAAGCGTGTGCATATGGATTTATAAAGGGAAGAGATATAAGGGGTAACTCAAAGCAACATATAAAAAGAAATTTTATTTTAAATATAGATTTGGAGAATTTTTTTGACAGCATTAATTTTGATAGAGTAATATGTATGTTTCAAAAGCCTCCATATAATGTAGAAAAGGATGCTGCAACCGTTTTGTCTCAACTAGTTTGTTGTGATGGAATTTTACCTCAAGGAGCACCAAGTTCACCTATAATAACTAATATGATATGTAGACCATTAGATACTCAATTGGTGCGTTTAGCAAAAAAATTTTCATTAAATTATACAAGATATGCGGATGATATTACATTTTCATGTAATAAATCAACATTTCCTAAGGAAATGGCATACTATGATATGCAAGAAAAATTATGTATAGGGAAAAGTCTTCAAGAAGTAATAAGTAGAAATGGATTTAAAATTAATACCAATAAGGTTTTCTTAAATTATAAAGATAGAGGACAAGAAGTGACTGGATTAATAGTTAATAGATTTCCAAATTTGAGAAGAGAATATTTAAAAGAAATAAGAGCAATTTTATATAATTGTAGAAGGTATGATATATATTCGCAAGCTAAAAAGTATATTAAAGAATCTTCATATACAAATAAAAATATTATGAGAATAAGTATGCTAGAGGATAAGAAGTCAAAAGAGATTATATATAATTGGTTTAAAAATGTTATTATCGGGAAAATAAGATTTATAGGAAATATAAGAGGAAAGGAAAGTCCATGTTATATAAAGTATGCATTAGAGTGTAATAAGTTATTTGATGAAGAAATATTTAAAATAATTAAAAGTAAAAGTCAGGAATTGATTGAGAACACTGTATTTGTTGTTAAAATAGAAAAAGGTTCTAAATATATACAAGGCAGTGGATTTTTTATAAAGGATTTAGGATTTGTGACTAGTATGCATGTAACACCTGATATTGATGAAACTTATGATGTGTTTACACCTAAAGAAGATATTCCTAGGAAATTGTGCTTATTTAATAATAAAGCAAATAACCAAGAACTTGATTATTCAATTTATGATCTAAAAAATCCAACTTCAAATTATCTTAAATTAGGTGATTCAAGTAATCTTAATATAGGAGATAGAATTACTGTATGTGGATATCCTATGTATGATAAAGGAGATTCAATATATATACAAAATGGAGAAATAACAAACTTGAAGAAAGATTATTTTGGTTCAAGAATATATACAGTAAGTCAAAGATTAATTCATGGAATAAGTGGCGGAGCTGTACTTAATACTAATAATGAAGTTATAGGTATTATAAAAGCGGGAGCAGAAAATATGGATGAAGAAGATGAAAGTATTCAAGGATTTATACCTATAAACGATGTTATAGAAGATGTTAAAAGTCAAGGCATAGAACTTAGACCAAAGAGTATTTTAGTAAAAAGTAATAATTATAATTAAGAAGACTGCTATATTTTATAGTAGTTTTTTTTTATTTGTATAAAAACTATGTTTCGGCAAATTATAAAATAATTGTTTTGAAAATATAATTTTATTATAAAAAGCTTGACTTTGATAAAAAGAAGTGGTAAGGTTACTATAAGGTTACAGTAACCAAATAAATAAATAAGTAACCAAAGAGGAGAATAGAAATGAATGGATTAAAGTTTATGTGTAAAGTTGAAAAATATACTTTTTCTGAATTGGCAGATATGTTATCTGTGCCTAAACAAAATATTAGCGCTTGGGCAAATGGAAGTAGGAATATACCTAAAAAACACCTTGCTAAGTTATATGAAATATTTGGAGAAATACCAGAAGAATATTTTCAAAGAGATTTAGATGAAATAGATCAAATGCGAATTAAAAAGATACTAATTGAAAATAAAAAAGAGGAAATTGAGTATTCATATACTGAAGTAGATGAAGTAACAGGCCAAGAAATTGAAAAGCAGGGTCTGTTTATTGATACGAGTAATGATTGGTATATAGAGAGTTTAAACTATGACATAGGTAGAAAAGAGTATATTAATACTTTGAGTAAAAATTTAAAGATACAGTATCGTGATAATGAAGAGCATGAAGAAAGCATTAGTAGAGCATATAATTATTTAAATATATTCCAAGAGTTTTCGGAGATAGTAGAGTCGGGAATTTCCTTGGATATAATTAAGGACGTTTTATGTGGTATAAAGAAATATCAAGGAGAAAGAGTCTATGAAAATGAATTGGTTAGGGATGTATTCAAATCAATAAAAAAAGCGAGTGATACATATGAAAAGAAAAGGATTGAAGATATAAAGTTCCTTATTGAAAATGGATTTTATACAAAGGAGGAATTGAATGAGTTATTAAATGATAAAACTAAATAGACAATCATCTTAAATAAAAATATTTTATATGTTAAACGTAAGCGTAAAGGATTTGGTATCTAGATATTAGAAGCGCCCTCTTGGTAAAATTTATAAAAATATAAATTTTATTCGGAGGGTACTTATGTATATAAAATTAGATAATGATACTTGGGAAAAATATATAGAAGAATATTTTTCTCTTGATAAGAAAATATCTATAAAACAATTCTGCAAGGAGCGTAATATTAATCCTAGCCAATTCTTTTATCACAGAAAAAGAGTTAAAGCTAAAAATGCTCCAGTAGTTCTTCAAGCTATTAATTTAAAAGGTAAG
>NZ_FPBY01000129.1 GCF_900116755.1 Clostridium sp. DSM 8431 | reverse complement strand
AACATAAGATCCATCGAAAATCAAAATACCTTGGGTCATATATGTCTCTTAGCTGTTGCACTCGCCGCAATCATTACCAATAAGGGCGATATGCTTCGTTCTTTAAGTAATCTTAAACGCGCGATTTAACTCTTTAACAATCTAATTTTTTACATTTACTATCCTTATAGGGATAGTCTGCCCTTTTTTAGGTCATATTATTAGTAGTTATCCTAATTTTACTATTTTTAATTCTCTAATCTATATTCAATTTTTTAAAGATCAATTATGCTCATCTCTATCATTTACTTTAAAAATACTAAATTGTTATTATCAGAATTATTTTCAGAGAAAGAAAATCCTAAATCTGAAAATCTTTTTATGTCTTGAATATTTTCTATATTATTTTCTGCCATAAAACGTACCATGCGCCCTCTAGCCATTTTAGCTTCAGTTGCTTTTGTTTTAATTTTTCCATCTACTAATGAGCCAAAGATAATATTAATAAATGTGTCTTCAGAGCTTAAGTATTTTTCAACACATTTACTATATTCTTTAGAAGCTAAATTAATAAATACTCTATTTTTCTTAATTAATTCTTTATATAAGTCATCTTTCCAAAAGTCATATAAATTATCACAAAAAGGTGTTTTGAATTTTGCCATCATTTCAAGTCTATAGGGAACAACCCCATCAAAGGGAGTTAAAATACCATAAAATGCAGATAAAATATTCAAATGCTTTTGAACATAATCAAGTTCATCATTGCTCATAGAATTAGGTGACATATATTTATATTGAATACCTTCATATGAAAATAAAGCTGGTGTAAGATTGTGCATTAAATCCATATTCTTATATCTATCATAATTTAGAGAGGCAATTTTGTCATTACAGCATAGAAGTAATTTTAATTCATCATATGACTTTCTAGATAATTCTTTAAGAAGAATTTTTGTTTTATCAATAAAGCATGGCATATCCTTAATAAGAAAATCATCACTACTTACCTTCATTTTTTTTGCAGGTGAAATTATTATATTCATTTTTACGACCTCTATTTTTTATTTATTTTTAATAGTATAGCATAAAAAATATAAAAAAATAATTACAAATAACATTATATAAAGTTTTTTTATAAAAAATGTATTTTATAATGGTTTTTGGAACAAATTAACTGTTAAAAAGGATTACAATTGACTAAAATAATAGACGGGGAAGAAAGAAGGTGTATTTTCTGGTAGTAATAAAAAACAAACCAAAGAAAATTCTTTCATTAATTTCGATTATTTTAATAATAGCTATGAGCCAATTTTTTGGTGGAGTTAAAGCTGAGGCAGCGACGTCCGGACAAGCTGTAGTGTCTTATGCGAAACAATTTTTAGGAAGACCATATGTTTATGGTGCGTCTGGGCCAAACAGCTTTGATTGTTCTGGCCTGACGTCTTATGTTTATAAGAATGCTGCAGGTATCAATATAGGTAGAACTACATATGACCAAATTAAATCTGGATTAGAAGTATCTAGAAGTAATCTTCAACCAGGAGATTTAGTTTTTACTAGTGCTAATCATGTTGGTATTTATGTTGGGGATAATAAAATAATACATTCACCTCAAACTGGTGATGTGGTTAAAATTTCCAACATATCTTCTTTTTGGAGAGCTAGAAGAATTATAAACAGTAGCAGTACTGCTAATAATACTACTTCAAATACTGGTAAATCTGAGCAGGAGATAATGCCAATTTGTAATGCTAGCTTTTATTCTTGGAAATATCAAGATTTAAAAAATGCTTTTGGTACTAATAGTACAAGCCTTTACAATCATTATATGAACTATGGAATAAATGAAGGAAGAATAGCTTCTGAAACTTTTGACGTAGTTTATTATTTAAATCATAACCAAGATTTAATTAATGCTTTTGGTAGAGGAAACTATAAGGCAGCATACAATCATTTTATTACATATGGATATAAGGAAGGAAGAGACCTATCACCTATATTTAATATGTCATATTATCTAAATAATAACCCAGATGTTAAAGCAGCATATGGAAACAATTATTTAGGCGTTATGTATCATTTCTTAGTGTGTGGAATGAGAGAGGGTAGAGTGGCATCTCCTAACTTTAATGTGCAAACTTATAAATCTAGATATGCAGATTTAAGAGCAGCATATGGTGAAAATAATGCTTTATATTATGACCATTATTTAATATATGGAATGTATGAAGGTAGAGCTGCAAATTAATAGAAATTAAAATATAGTATAATTAATGAAGAATTAAAAGAGAAAGTCTATATAGTTAAAGTAGACTCTTGTTAAGGAAACAGTAAAAAGGGTGATTTCTAAATTATTTAGGAGTCATCTTTTTTGTTTCATTAAGGTTTAAAATATATGATATTATAAGAATATATTGGAATTAAAATCAAAAAAGTAATAGAGAATCTTTTAAATTAACTGGGGGAATATTATGAAAGTGATTATATTTATTATTGAAGCTATAATTTCATATTTAATTGCAGGTTATGTTCATGAACTTGGACATGTAAGTGCAGGTATATTTTATGGATGGAAATTTGAAATGTTAGTAGTAGGACCTATAGGTTTTAAGAATGAAGATGGAAAAGTAAAAATATATTTGGAAAAAAACATGGTGTTTTGGGCAGGAGTTGGAGGGACTATGCCAAAGGACAATAGCACAGATAATATGAAAATATGGATGAAGATATTATTAGCAGGTCCAATGTTTTCATTAATCTTTGGACTATTAGTTTTACCAGTTGCATTATATACACAGATACTTTTTCTCATATTTCTAAGTTTTATGGCTATAGGTATGGGAATTGCATGTTTAATACCTATGAAAACAGGTATTTTATATAGTGATGGAGGTAGGATCTTAAGATTAAAAAGAGGAGGTCAGAAAGCCCTTGAAGAAGTAGCTCTATTTAATTTAACTTTAATTGATAATTTAGGGAGTAGTTATAAAGAATCAGATTATAGTTCTATTAGCCACTTAATAAACTCTGATGATTTAAATATAAAATATTATGGACATTATTTTGCATTTAAGTATTTTAAGGAAAGAGAAAATAAAGAAGAGGCAAAGAAACAGATACTACAAATGAATAAATTAGAAAGTTCTGTATCTAAAGTGATTGTAAAAGACTGTATGGTAAGTGAACTTTAGAGGACTCAAATTTTTGAGTCCTTATTATTTTTTATGTAAATTTGCTTAATTATTTTATACAGCAACTTAATTTTTTAAAGTTTTAAGGGGGACTTATTTAAATAAATAAGTAAATAATCTAGAAATCTTTTCAAAAGTTTAAAATAGAGTAATATGATATTAATAAGATGACTAGAAAGGATAGGTTACAATGAGAGATAATAATGATATTATAACAAAACAATCGAATTGTGGATTATACGATTCAAGATTTGAACACGATAACTGTGGTATTGGGGCTATAGTTAATATCAAGGGAATAAAAACTCATGAAACCGTAGCAAACGCTCTTAAAATAGTAGAAAACTTAGAACACAGAGCAGGTAAGGATGCTGAAGGTAAAACTGGTGATGGTGTTGGTGTACTATTACAAGTATCTCATAAGTTTTTTACAAAAGCAGTTAAAAATTTAAAGATTAATCTTGGTGAAGAAGGTGAATATGGTGTAGGAATGTTCTTCTTTCCACAAGACGAACTTAAAAGAAATCAAGCAAAGAAAATGTTTGAGATTATTGTTGAAAAAGAAGGCATTGAATTTTTAGGATGGAGAGAAGTTCCAACAGCACCAGAAGTATTAGGACATAAAGCTGTTGAATGTATGCCTTATATTTTGCAAGGTTTTGTTAAAAAACCAAAGGATGTTGAAAAGGGATTAGACTTTGATAGAAGACTTTATGTTGCGCGTAGAGTGTTTGAACAAAGTAATGATAATACATATGTAGTATCTTTATCTAGTCGTACAATCGTATATAAAGGTATGTTCTTAGTTGGACAACTTAGATCATTCTTTAAAGACTTACAAGATGATGATTATGTATCTGCCATAGCAATGGTTCACTCACGTTTTAGTACAAATACAAATCCAAGCTGGAATAGATCACATCCAAATAGATTTATTGTACACAATGGTGAAATTAATACTATACGTGGTAATGTTGATAAGATGCATGCAAGAGAAGAAAATATGCAATCTGATTTCTTAAAAGAAGAAATGTATAAGATTCTTCCTGTTGTTAATCAAGAAGGTTCAGATTCAGCAATGCTTGATAATACATTAGAATTCTTAGTAATGAGTGGAATGCCACTTCCACTTGCTGTAATGATTACTATTCCAGAACCATGGAGTAAAAATAGCAATATAAGTCAAGCTAAAAAAGATTTCTATCAATATTATTCAACAATGATGGAACCATGGGATGGACCAGCATCAATAGTATTTAGTGATGGTGATTTAGTAGGAGCAGTTCTAGATAGAAATGGTCTTAGACCTTCAAGATACTATATTACAGATGATGATTACCTAATTCTTTCATCAGAGGTTGGTGTTGTAGATATAGATCAATCTAAAATTGTTGTGAAAGATAGATTAAGACCAGGAAAAATGCTTCTTGTTGATACAAAAGAGGGAAGATTAATAGATGATGATGAAATAAAAGAATATTATGCACATAAACAGCCATATGGTGAATGGCTTGATAGCAATTTAATAAAATTAAAGGACTTAAAAATTCCAAATAAAAAGGTTCAAGAATATAGCGCAGAAGAAAGAGCAAGACTTCAAAAGGCCTTTGGATATACTTATGAAGATTTAAAAACTTCTATATTAACAATGGCTATGTCTGGTAAAGAACCAATGGGGGCTATGGGTAAGGATACACCACTTGCAGTTTTATCTAATAAGAAGCAGCCATTATTTAACTACTTCAAACAGTTATTTGCTCAGGTTACAAATCCACCTATAGATGCTATTCGTGAAGAGGTTGTAACTTCAACTTCAGTTTATATAGGTAAAGATGGAAATATTCTAGAAGAAAAAGCAGAAAACTGTAGAGTATTAAAGATTAACGATCCAATTTTAACAAGCACTGATATATTAAAAATCAAGAGCTTACATGGAGATGGATTTAATGTAAAGGTAATTCCTATAACTTACTACAAAAATACTTCACTTGAAAAAGCAATTGAACGTATATTCTTAGAAGTAGATAGAGCTTTTGCAGATGGATTTAATATCTTTATTCTTTCAGATAGAGGAGTAGATGAAAACCACGTTGCAATTCCTTCATTACTTGCAGTTTCAGCTATGCAACAGCACTTGGTTAAGACTAAGAAAAGAACTTCTGTAGCTATGATTCTTGAAAGTGGTGAACCAAGAGAAGTACATCATTTTGCAACTTTACTTGGTTATGGTGCAAGTGCTATTAATCCATATTTAGCTCAAGATAGTATTAAAGAACTTATAGACAATAACATGCTTGATAAAGACTATTATGCAGCAGTTAATGATTATAACCAAGCTATACTTGATGGAATTATTAAGATTGCATCTAAGATGGGTATTTCAACAATTCAAAGTTATCAAGGCTCTCAAATATTTGAAGCTATAGGTTTAAGTACAGAAGTTGTTAATAAGTACTTTACTAATACTGTTTCAAGAATTGAAGGTATTACAATTAAAGATATAGAAAATCAAATAGATGAACTTCATGCTGAAGCTTTTGACCCACTTGAATTAGATGTAGATTTAACATTAGATAGTGTTGGAAACCACAAATCAAGAAGTGAAAAAGAAGAACATTTATATAATCCTAAGACTATACATCTATTACAGATGGCTACAAGAACTGGAGATTACAATACATTTAAGGAATATACAAAACTTATAGATGATGAAACTAATAAAGTTAACCTTAGAGGTTTATTAGATTTTAACTATCCAGCTAAGGGAATTTCAATAGATGAAGTTGAAAGTGTAGATTCTATAGTTAAGAGATTTAAAACTGGTGCTATGAGTTATGGTTCTATATCTAAAGAAGCTCATGAAACTTTAGCTATTGCCATGAATAACCTTGGAGGTAAATCTAACTCTGGTGAAGGTGGAGAAGATTTAGATAGATTAACTGTAGGACCAGATGGTCTTAATAAATGTTCAGCAATTAAGCAAGTTGCATCAGGAAGATTTGGTGTTACTTCTAGATATTTAGTAAGTGCTAAGGAAATTCAAATTAAGATGGCACAGGGAGCTAAACCAGGTGAAGGTGGACACTTACCAGCTAAGAAAGTTTATCCATGGGTTGCAAAAACTAGACACTCAACTCCTGGTGTTGGATTAATATCACCACCACCTCATCATGATATTTATTCAATTGAAGATTTAGCTCAGCTTATATATGACTGTAAAAATGCAAACAAGGATGCAAGAATTTCAGTAAAACTTGTTTCTGAAGCAGGAGTTGGTACAGTAGCAGCTGGTGTTGCTAAAGCAGGAGCACAAGTTGTATTAGTATCAGGATATGATGGAGGTACAGGTGCAGCCCCTAGAAGTTCTATTCACAATGCAGGACTTCCATGGGAACTTGGTGTGGCAGAAACTCATCAAACATTAATTATGAATGACTTAAGATCTAAAGTAATTATGGAAACTGATGGTAAGCTTATGAGTGGTAGAGACGTTTTAGTTGCAGCACTTCTTGGAGCAGAAGAATTTGGATTTGCTACAGCACCACTTGTAACTATGGGATGTGTAATGATGAGAGTATGTAACCTTGATACATGCCCTGTAGGTATTGCTACTCAAAACCCTGAACTTAGAAAGAGATTTAAAGGTAAGCCAGAATATGTAATGAATTTTATGAAATTCATTGCTGAAGAATTAAGAGAATATATGGCGAAACTTGGAGTTAAGACTGTTGATGAATTAGTAGGAAGAACTGACCTATTAAGACAAAGAGATGATGTGTCTTGCGGTGAAGCAGAAGAGATAAGCTTAAAGAGAATTTTAGATAATCCTTATGTTGGAAAAGAATATAAAGTAGATTACAAGAAGAAGAATGTTTATGACTTTGAGCTTGAAAAGACTATAGATGAAAAAGTATTACTAAAGAAATTCAAAACAGCTCTTGAAAACAAGACTAAGAAAGAAATTGAAATAGATGTTACTAATACAGATAGAACTTTAGGTACTATATTTGGAGCAGAAATAACTAAGCGTTATTATAACACTCTTCCTGAAGATACTTTCACTGTTAAATGTAATGGTAGTGGTGGACAAAGCTTTGGTGCATTTATACCAAATGGTTTAACATTAAAATTATCAGGAGATTGTAATGACTACCTTGGAAAAGGATTATCAGGTGGTAAGATAGTTGTTGTTCCTCCTAAAGATATTAATCCTAAATTTAAGGAAGATGAAAATATAATTATAGGTAATGTTGCTTTATACGGTGCAACAAGTGGTAAGGCCTTTATAAATGGTGTAGCAGGTGAAAGATTCTGTGTACGTAATTCAGGAGCTACTGCTGTTGTTGAAGGTGTTGGTGAACACGGTTGTGAATATATGACTGGTGGATGTGCTGTTATCCTAGGTAAGACTGGTAAAAACTTTGCTGCTGGTATGAGTGGTGGTGTTGCTTATGTACTAGATGAAGATAGAGATCTTTATACTAAGTTAAATAAAGCACTAGTTTCTTCTGAAGCTTTAACTTCTAAATATGATGTATTAGAACTTAAAGAAATTATTGAAGAATATGTTGAAAATACAAACTCTACAAAGGGTAAGAAAATCTTAGAAAACTTTGGGGAATATTTACCTAAATTTAAGAAGGTAATACCTCATGAATATAAGAAGATGCTACTTACAACAGTTGCAATGGAAGAAAAAGGACTTAGCAGTGAACAAGCTCAAATTGAAGCTTTCTATGCTAATACAAGAGGATAGGAGTGTAGAAAAATGGGAAAACCAACAGGCTTTTTAGAATATGAACGTGAAGAAAGCAAGGCTTTAGAACCTAAAGAAAGAATTAAGAATTTTAATGAATTTCATGCACCATTATCAAAGGAAAAGCAACAAATTCAAGGGGCTAGATGTATGGAATGTGGTGTGCCTTTCTGTCAGTCAGGTATACTAATTAAAGGAATGGTAACAGGATGTCCACTTCATAACTTAATACCAGAGTGGAATGATTTAATATATACAGGTAACTGGAAACAAGCATATAACCGTTTAAAGAAAACAAATAATTTTCCTGAGTTTACTTCAAGAGTATGTCCATCTCCATGTGAAGTTGCATGTACATGTGGTTTAAACAATGAACCAGTTTCAATAAAAGAAAATGAAAGAAGCATAATTGAAAGTGCTTATGAAGAAGGACTTGCTAAGGCAGATCCTCCAAAAGTAAGAACTGGTAAGAGAGTAGCTGTAGTTGGTTCAGGTCCTTCTGGACTAGCTGCTGCTGATCAATTAAATAAAAGAGGTCATTTAGTAACTGTTTATGAGAGAAGTGATAGACCAGGTGGATTATTAATGTATGGTATTCCAAATATGAAGCTTGAAAAACATGTTATTGAAAGAAAAATAAAAGTCATGGAAGAGGAAGGTATTACATTTGTAACAAATGCTGATGTTGGAACTAACTATAAGGCATCAAAGCTTGTAAAAGAATATGATGCAGTAGTTTTAGCGTGTGGAGCTTCTAATCCAAGAGATATTAAGGCACCAGGAAGAGATGCAGAAGGAATTTACTTTGCTGTTGATTTCTTAAAGAGAACTACTAAGAGTCTATTAGATTCTAACTTTGAAGATAAAAAATATATAGAAACAAAGGGTAAGAATGTAATAGTAATTGGTGGAGGAGATACAGGTAATGACTGTGTTGGTACATCAATACGACTTGGAGCAAAATCAGTAACTCAGCTTGAAATGATGCCTAAGCTTCCAGATGAAAGGCAAGAAAATAATCCATGGCCTGAATGGCCAAGAGTCTGCAAAACAGATTACGGGCAAGAAGAATCTATAGCAGTATTTGGACATGATCCAAGAATATATCAAACAACTGTTAAAGAATTCATAAAAGATAAGACTGGAAAGCTTACAAAGGTTAAACTTATAAAGCTTAAGTCTGAAAAGGATGAAAAGACTGAAAGATTTAAAATGGTAGAGATTCCAGGAAGTGAAACAATAATAGATGCTGATATAGTATTAATTGCAGCAGGCTTCTTAGGAAGTGAAGGATATGTTACAAAAGCTTTCAATGTTAAGGTTAATGAAAGAACAAATGTATTAACAGCTGAAGGCAAATATGAAACTAGTACAGAAAATGTATTTGTTGCTGGAGATATGCATAGAGGACAATCTCTTGTAGTATGGGCTATAAGAGAAGGTAGAGAAGCTGCTATGGCGGTAGATAAGAAATTAATGGGATACAGTAATTTAAAATAAATGCTTTTGGTTATTCAAAAAGATCAGTTATGTTTTCGGACATAGCTGATTTTTTTATAAATTAACATAGGGTTTTGAGGAGAATTTTATCTGAGATTATATACAATAAAAGGAATATTTGTGATAAAGTGTTGTATTTGAAGTGGATATATTGTATAATTTTAATGTGATAAATAAAAGACCAGCTAATAATAGTCAAGTAAATTTTAAAAAATAATATTTTTTAAAAAAGGGTATAGCAAACAAACCATTTGTAAAACACGAAT